>JAODMV010000200.1 GCA_025464875.1 Arthrobacter sp.
AGAAGCCGCCGTTCGGCATCGGCCAGATCGGCAAGTCCTTCCGCAACGAGATCACCCCGGGTAACTTCATCTTCCGCACCCGCGAGTTCGAGCAGATGGAGATGGAATTCTTCGTCGAGCCCGGCACGGACGAGCAGTGGCACGAGTACTGGATGAAGGAGCGCATGTCCTGGTACACCGGACTGGGCATCCGCGAGGAGAACCTGCGCTTCTTCGAGCACCCGCTGGACAAGCTCAGCCACTACTCCAAGGGCACCACGGACATCGAGTACCGCTTCGGCTTCCAGGGCTCGGAGTGGGGCGAGCTCGAGGGCGTCGCCAACCGCACCGACTTCGACCTCACCACCCACGCCAAGGCCTCCGGCACGGACCTGAGCTACTTCAACCAGGCCACCAACGAGCGCTACACGCCGTACGTGATCGAACCCGCAGCAGGCCTGACCCGCTCCTTCATGGCGTTCCTGATCGATGCGTACACCGAGGATGAGGCCCCCAACGCCAAGGGCGGCGTCGACATCCGCACCGTGCTCAAGCTCGATCCGCGCCTGGCGCCGGTCAAGGCGGCCGTGCTGCCGCTGAGCCGCAACGAGGACCTGTCCCCGAAAGCCAAGGACCTCGCCGCCCAGCTGCGCAAGAGCTGGAACATCGAGTTCGACGACGCCGGCGCCATCGGCCGCCGGTACCGCCGCCAGGACGAGATCGGCACCCCGTTCTGCATCACGGTGGACTTCGAGACGCTTGACGACCAGGCCGTCACGATCCGCGAACGCGACACCATGAGCCAGGAGCGCGTCTCCCTGGACAAGGTGGAGGGCTACCTGGCCGCACGGCTGATCGGCGCCTGAGCGTGGCGATCGAATACCGCGAATGGCGCGAGGGCGACGACCTCGCGCTGCTGGAAATCTGGGGCGACCCGGAGACCGTCCAGGCCGGACAGTTCCGCGGCACCCTGGCACCCTCGAGCAATGCCCCGTGGCGCCGCTGCATCGTGGCCGAGGACGTCGTCGACGGCGTGGCCATCCCGGTCGCGGCAGGAGTGGTCCACGAGGCGGCCCTGCACCCGGAACGGCTCTGGGCGTACATCGAGGTGGCCCGCGACCACCGCCGCGCCGGCGTGGGTTCGACCCTCCTGACCATGCTCCGGCACGAGGCCGAACAGTCGCCGTCGGGCGTGACGCGGCTCCGCTCCAAGGTGGAACCGGGCACCTCCGGCGCCGCCTTCGCGGAGGCGGCAGGCCTGGCACCGATCCAGCGTTCGCGCCTCGTGGAGGTGGAGCCGGCGACGCTCAAGCTGCCGGTCTTCGGCGACGGGTCCGAGGCTGCGGCCTCCGAGCAGGTGGAGGATCTTGCCACCGGCTCGGTGGAGCTGAGCGACGTCGTCGGCCGTTACTACACGGCCGTGCACGGCTGGGACAGCCCGGGGGAGCTGAGCATCGGCACCGTGCAGCGGCTGTTCCTGGATGATCTGAGCGGAGCCCACGGCGCCATCGTGCTGCGGGCCGCCAAGGCCAGCGCCTTCGGCCCGGGCGTCCCGGCCAGCAGGAAGGGCCGGCTGGAGGCGTTCGCGATCAGCTACGCGCAGGTTTCCCCGGGACGGGAAAACGCGGGACGGGAAAACGCAGGACGGGAAAACGCGGGACGGGAAAACGCACCCGGGGACAAGGCTGGCCAGCCCTCCGACGTGTTCCTGGGCCACGAGCCGAAGCTCAGCGCGGACGAGGCCCGGGCCGCGGTCCGGAACCTGCTCGCGCTCATTGCGTACCAGTACCCGGTGCTGCTGGAAGTGGACGACTCCATGGCGGCGCTGCGTGCCGTCGTCGAGCCGCTGCTGGAAAGCGGCAAGGCCCGCGTCCGGGGGGCCGAAACGCTGGTCGTTTCCGACTGACGCCCTACACCCAACTGACCCGCGGTTGTTGTCGTGTTGCCTTCTGGCCACGGCAACAACCGCGGGTCAGTTCGGCTTAATGGACGCCCGCCCGTTGGTCTCCTGCTTCCTGCCGGGTGCGCGCCGCGGTCCCTCCGCCGCGTCCAGCTTCTGCCGCTGTTCCTCGGTGGGCGCTCCGCCACCGAGTTCCGCCGGCATCCACCAGGCGCCCGGGGCCGGGGCCAGGGGGAAGCCAGCGATGCCCGCGTCGATGCCGGCCTGCAGCACTTCGCGCAGCCTGGCCGTGGCCGCCGGCGCATCCACGGCCGGGTCCGGCAGCAGGGGTTCGCCCACATGGATCCGGACGGGGGCGCGCCAGGCCCCGCGCGGGGAGAAGCCGTGGTGGCGGGTCATCAGCCGGTGGGCGCCCCAGACGGAGACCGGAAGGATCGGCACCCCGGCCTCGGCCGCCATGCGCACCGCGCCGGTCTTGCACTCCCGGACCCGGAAGCTGCGGCTGACGCCCGCCTCCGGCAGGATGGCGATGTACTCGCCCGCGCGGAGGTTCGCGACGGCGGCGTCGTAGGCGCCGCTTCCGTCGCCGTAAGGCACGACCACCTGCCCGGTGGCGCTGATGGCGGGGCCGGCAAGCCAGTGGTCGGCCGCGCCCTGATGGATCAGGTAGCGCAGCTGGGCGCGGTTGTTCCACCACAGCAGCATCTCGGCGAAGGCAAAGTCGAGGTAGCCGAAGTGGGTGATCGCGACGACGGCCCCGGTGCCGGGGGTTCCGCGCCGGGACGGCCCGTGCAGCGGTTCCGGGCCAGGGAGGTGCTCCCGGCCCGTGATGAGAACGCGGATCCGGAAGAGCCGGCGCAGCGCCAGTCCGGTGTAGACGAGGAGCCGGTAGAAGCGGTCGTCGGGCTTCGGCCGCCAGGCCATGGTGCCTCCTGTTTGACCGATCGGATGCCGCGGGGCCGCGGGACCGGAGCCGCCTGGGCGGCCGGGCTTCAGCGGCGGGGACGCCACGGGAACGGCACCATCACAGCACCAGCGGCAGGCGGGCGCCGGATGCGGCCAGGAGAGTGCGGAGGGCGTCCGCGGCGCCCGGGACCTCAGTTCCGGTGACCTTCCCGAAGGCGCCGAGGATGAAACCGCTCCCGAGCGAGTTCCACAGCCCGAGCCGGCGCAGCATGAAATGGCCGGCACCTTTGAGGGCGACGTAGTCCACGGAACCGGCGACGCCTTGCGCCCGCCGCGCGTAGGCCAGCGAGCTGCCGGGGCTAGTCCAGCGGTCCTCGGTGCCGTGGACGATCAGGATCCGGCGGCCGGCCACCGGGTCCACCCGGGTTGCCGTGCTGAGCCACGGCGCCAGGGCCGCCACGGCCTCCACCTGGGGATGGTCCGCGACGGACAGCGCGGTGAGGCCGCCCATCGAGTGGCCCAGCAGGTACACCGGCACGCCGGGGTGCTCGCGGCTGATCTGGGCGAGCGCCCACCGGGCGTCCTGGACCGGGGACATGTCCTCCCCGTTCCACCCCCGGTACCTGTTCCGGAGCGTCCAGACGGCCAGGCCGTGGGGGCCGCCCTGCTTCCGGAGGGCCTGGGCGAAGGGCAGCATCCGGGCCGGGCTCAAATGCAGGCCGCGGACCGCCTCGAAGCTGTCCGCCCGTCCGCCGTGCAGCACCAGGGCGACTCCGCGGGTGTCCCCGGCTGCCTTGGCAGCGGTCAGTACGGCCTTGGCGGCAGGCCGGGAGCCGTCCGGCTCAGGTTCGCGGTCGTCTGGCTTGCGTATGGCCACGCTTTGTCCTCCACTCCGTCATCCCTCCATTACCACCATAGGCGGCGGCGCCGGCAGTTCAAGGGTCCGCAATCCACACCTCTTGACGGAGCAAGACCGGAGGAGTAGGCATGGGCTGGTAATCCTCGGGGCGTCATGCCAGCTGGGAGTCGCAGATGACCGTCCGGGCCGGGTCTCACGACGAAATCGAACGGTACCCAAAATGAACGGAACAGTTTTCGATGGCCTGCGTCAGCAGGTCCGCGGAAAGGTCATCACGCCCGGCGACAGCGACTACGACTCGGCGCGGGCCGTCCACAACGGCATGATTGACAAGCGGCCTGCGGCGGTGGTGCGGGTGTCCCAGGGGGCGGACGTCATAGCCGTCGTCAACTTCGCCCGGGACAACCATATCGATCTTGCGATCCGCGGCGGCGGCCACAGCGCACCGGGCTTCGGAACCTGGGACGACGCCCTGGTGATCGACTTCGCCGACAGGATCGGCGTCCGGGTCGATCCGGCGGCACAGACCGCGCGCACCGAGGCCGGCGCAACGTGGGGCGACTTCAACCATGCCACGCATGCGTTCGGGCTTGCGACGACCGGCGGCATCGTCGGAACGACAGGGGTCGCCGGCCTCACCCTAGGCGGGGGCATCGGCTACCTTTCGCGAAAATACGGGCTCAGCTGTGACAACCTCCTCTCGGCCGACGTCGTCACCGCGGACGGTAAGTTCCTGGTCGCAAGCGAAACCGAGAATGACGAGCTGTTCTGGGCGCTGCGGGGCGGCGGCGGGAACTTCGGCGTCGTCACATCTCTGGAGTTCAAACTGCATCCCGTGGACATGGTTCATGCAGGAGTCATCATCTACTCCGTGGAGCACGCAGAAGCGGTGGCGAGGTTCTACCGGGAAACCCTGGCTGCGGCCCCGGAAGAGTTCGGAATATTCCTGGCGTTCCACAAGGGGCCGCCCGTGCCGTTCCTGCCCGAGGAATGGCACGGCAAGCCCGTGTGCGTCGTGGTGGGCATGTGGACGGGGGAGCCGGCCGAAGGGGAAGCGCGCTGGCAGCCTTTTCTCGACGTCGCCCCGGTTGCTGGCTCCATGGTGGCGGTCCTGCCGTACCCGGCCCTGAATTCAGCCTTCGACGCGCTGCATCCCAAGGGCGTGCAGGAGTACTGGAAGGCTGACTATCTGCCTGAACTCAGCGATGACGCGATCGGCGCGTATATCGAGTATGGAAGCAGGATTCCGGCCACTGAGACTGCCGTGCACATCTACCCCATCGACGGCGCCGTGCAGAGGGTTGATCCTTCGGCGACGGCGTTCGTCAACCGGAACATGAAGTTCGCCCCTGTCATCGCGGGGATGTGGTCCGATCGGGCGGACAATGATGCCAATATCCGCTGGGTCAGGGAGTTCGCCGAGGCTTTGCGTCCTTACGGGGCTCCCGGCGGCTACATCAACTTCATGGACGGTGACGACCAAGGACGGATCGCGGAGAACTACGGCGAAAATTACGCCAGGCTGGCGGCCATCAAGGCCAAGTACGATCCCCAGAACCTGTTCCATGTAAACCAGAACATCAAACCCGCGTAGGCAGCCACGGGTGCCCGGGTCACGTTCCAGGCACCGGAACCCGTAAAGTTCTTCGCATGAGGTTGAACTGCTAGTGGGCACCGGACACTCCCACAGTCACACCGAACATCCTGAACCGACGCCCCAAGCGCTCGCCGCCCGGAAGAAGGCCAACTGGATCCTCGCGGGCATCCTGGCCCCGCTGACGCTGCTGACGCTGGTGGCCATGGTCCTGATGTGGCCCTCGGGCAGCAAAGAGGGCATCACGCTGGCCAGCCCGTACGCGGCGGCGCCTGGAGTCACCTTCGACACCGGCAAGATCCAGCGGGTCGTCGTCGGCAGCTGCATGGACGTCTCGGTCCAGCCGGGTGCGCAGTCCGGCGTCCCGGACGGACAGGACAGCGGGAACGCCGCCGGGCAGGCGCCGCAGCAGGGTTCGGACTGCACCTTCGCCTTCACCGAACCGGACAAGGGCGGCAACCCGGTCAAGGTGGTCATCAACCCCGACGTCGCCAAGTCCCATGGCGTCAAGGCCGGGGACAACATCCGCTACCTGAATCTCTCCAAGGCCCAGGGCGTCTCCGCTGCCCAGGGCGCGCCCGCCTACATCTTCGTTGACTTCGTCCGGACCCTGCCCATCATCTTCCTGGCCGTGCTCTACGCCGTCGTCGTCATCGCGGTGGCCCGCTGGCGCGGGCTGCGCGCCCTGATCGGACTGCTCGGTGCCTACGCCGTGCTGGTCTCCTTCATGCTGCCCGGCCTGGTGGAAGGAAAGCCGCCGCTGCTGCTGGCGCTGGTGGGCTCCACCGTGATCATGATCGGGGTGCTCTACTTCGCCCACGGCTTCTCCGCCCGGACCTCGACGGCGCTGCTGGGCACGATGTTCGGCCTCGCGATCACCGCGCTGCTGGCAGCCTGGGCCACCGACGCCGCGAACCTGGCCGGGGTCGGCAGCCACGACGCCGCCACCCTTGCCAACGTCTCGGCCAACATCTCGATCTCCGGGATCATCCTCTGCGGGCTCATCATCTCCGGCCTGGGCGTCCTCAACGACGTGACCATCACCCAGTCCTCCGCGGTCTGGGAACTGTGGGAACTGGCCCCGGAAACGTCCGCCCGCCAGCTCTTCGCCTCGGCCATGCGGATCGGCCGGGACCACATCGCCTCCACCGTCTACACCATCGCCTTCGCCTACGCCGGTGCGGCGCTGCCGATCCTGATCATCGTGATGCTCTACGAGCGCCCCCTCGGTGACGCGCTCACCAGCGCCGAACTCTCCGAGGAAGTGATCCGCACCCTCGTCGGCTCCGTCGGGCTGGTCCTGGCGATCCCCGTCACGACGCTGATCGCCGTGCTCGTGGTCAAGGCCACCGGGATCAAGCGCCCGCAGGCGAAAGGCCTCGGCGCCGGACAGCCTGCCGCGCCGAGCGCGGAACGCGAACTTGGCGCCGCTGCGCCTGCTGATGGCCACAGCCCGGGTGACGCCGCCGCGCCGGCCACCCGCCGCGGCCGCCGTGCCGCCATGCGGAGCTGACCGGCCCGTATCCACATGGTCCGGCCGGGATCCGCCCGATTTGCCCGGCTTTGAGACAATGGACGGGTGACTGTTGTAGCAACGCCTCCCGCCCCCAAGCTGGAACTGCCGCCCCTGAAGCTGGGCCCGATCACGGTGGACACCCCCGTGATCCTGGCTCCCATGGCCGGCATCACCAACTCCGCCTTCCGCAGGCTGTGCCGTGAATACGGCGGCGGCCTGTATGTGGCGGAGATGGTCACCTCCCGTGCCCTCGTGGAGCGCACGCCGGAATCGCTGCGCATCATTTCGCACGACGACGACGAGAAGGTCCGCTCCGTCCAGCTCTACGGGGTGGACCCGGTGACCGTCGGCCAGGCCGTCCGGATGCTGGTGGAAGAGGACCGCGCCGACCATATCGACCTCAACTTCGGCTGCCCGGTGCCCAAGGTGACCCGGCGCGGCGGCGGTTCGGCCCTGCCCTGGAAGATCGACCTGTTCACCTCGATCGTCCAGACGGCCGTGAAGGAAGCGTCCAAGGGCAACGTCCCGCTGACCATCAAGATGCGCAAAGGCATCGACGAGGACCACCTGACGTACCTCGACGCCGGCCGGATCGCCCGCGATTCCGGCGTCGCCGCCGTCGCCCTCCACGGCCGCACCGCCGCCCAGTTCTATTCCGGCCAGGCCGACTGGTCCGCCATCGCCCGGCTGCGTGAAGCGCTCCCGGACATCCCGGTGCTCGGCAACGGAGACATCTGGTCCGCCGAAGACGCGGTCCGCATGGTCCGCGAAACCGGGGTCGACGGCGTCGTGGTCGGCCGCGGCTGCCAGGGCCGGCCTTGGCTGTTCGGTGACCTGATGGCGGCCTTCGAAGGAAGCGACAAGCGCCACAAGCCGGCCCTGCGCCAGGTGGCGGAGGGCGTGTACCGCCACGCCGAGCTCATGGTCGAAACCTTCGGCAACGATGAATCCAAGGCGCTCCGCGAGATCCGCAAGCACATGGCCTGGTACTTCAAGGGCTACGTCGTCGGCAGCGAACTGCGGACCAAACTGGCGATGGTGACCAGCCTCGAGGTGCTGCGCGACACGCTGGACCAGCTGGACCTGGAATCGCCCTACCCCGGTGCCGACGCCGAGGGCCCGCGCGGCCGCGCCGGCTCGCCCAAGAAGCCCGCGCTGCCCAAGGACTGGCTGCTGGACCGCAACATGGACGCCGAGCAGTCCCGCGACATTTCCTTCGCCGAACTGGACGTCTCCGGTGGCTGAGACCAGGACCACCGCCCCGGTGCTGGACGGCTACACCGGCCGTGACTGGGCCCGCTGGGTGGAGGAGCCCCCCAAGAGCACGTACCGCTCGGACTTCGAACGCGACCGCGCCCGGGTCCTGCACTCCTCGGCGCTGCGCCGGCTTGGGGCCAAGACCCAGGTGGTGGCCCCGGACACCGACGACTTCGTCCGCACCCGGCTCACCCACAGCCTCGAAGTGGCGCAGGTGGGCCGTGAACTGGGCCGCGCTCTGGGCTGCGACCCCGACGTCGTGGACACCGCCTGCCTCAGCCACGACCTGGGCCACCCGCCGTTCGGCCACAACGGCGAGTCCGCCCTGAACGAGGTCGCGCATTCGATCGGCGGTTTCGAAGGCAACGCCCAGACCCTGCGCCTGCTGACCCGGCTGGAGCCCAAGGTCCTGGCCGCGGACGGGCGCCCGGCCGGGCTGAACCTGACCCGCGCGAGCCTGGACGCCGCCGCCAAGTATCCCTGGTCCGCCCAGAACGCGCCCGTCCTCCACGGCCAGCGGACCAGCAAGTTCGGCGCCTACGAGGACGATCTGCCGATCTTCGACTGGATCCGCGAAGGCGCCCCGGAACGCCGCTCCTGCCTCGAGGCGCAGGTCATGGACCTCGCCGATGACATCTCCTACTCCGTGCACGACGTGGAGGACGCGATCGTCGCCGGGCACTTCCAGCTGCGCTGGATGGACAACCCGGACCATCGCGCCCGGGTGGTGGGCTACGCCAAGCAGTGGTACCTGCCGCACAACGATCCCGCCGCGATCGACGCCGCCCTGGCCCGGCTTGAGGCCACGAGCGTCTGGGTGCGCGAGGCCGACGGCAGCCGCAAAGCCATGGCAGCGCTGAAGGACATGACCAGCCAGCTCATCGGCCGCTTCTGCCAGAGCGCGCTGGAAACCACCCGCGCCGTCTACGGCCCGGAGAACCTGACGCGGTACAACGCCGAGCTGATCGTTCCGGAGGAGACCGTGCTGGAAATCGCCGTCATGAAGGGCCTGGCCACCACCTTCGTGATGACCACCGAGCACCGCCAGCCCATCTACGAGCGCCAGCGCGAGGTCCTGCACGCCCTGGTCACCGCCCTCAGCGCCACCGGGGACCGCCACCTGGAGCCGATGTTCGCCGCCGACTGGCGGGACGCGCAGGACGACGGCGCGCGGCTGCGCGTCGTGATCGACCAGGTCGCTTCGCTGACCGACGGCTCCGCGCTGGCCATGTACGAGCGGCTTGTCGGCAGTCTGCCATCGCTGTGGTGACCGGCACTGCGATGGCCGTCATGGCCGGCCCTTCGGCGTCGTACCCGCGTACTAGGATGGCACTGTGGCCGGCCTGATCAAGCGTGAAGACATCGATGAGGTACGCCAGCGCACGGACATCAAGGAAGTGGTCGACGGCTATGTGACGCTCAAGGGCGCCGGGCTGGGGTCCTTCAAGGGCCTGTGTCCCTTCCACGACGAGCGCTCGCCCTCGTTCACCGTCCGCCCCCAGGTGGGCAGGTACCACTGCTTCGGCTGCGGCGAGGACGGCGACGTCCTCTCCTTCGTGCCGACACTGGACCACACCTCCTTCCACGAGGCCGTCGAGAAGCTGGCGGCCAGGATCGGCTATGAGCTCCGCTACGAGGACGGCGGCTCCGGCCCCAACCGCGAGGAGGTCGGCCGCCGGCAGCGGCTCCTGGACGCCCATAAAGTGGCCGATGAATTCTTCCGCGCGCAGCTGCTGACCCCCGGCGCCGCCGAAGGGCGCAACTTCCTGCACGGCCGCGGCTTCGACCGGGCGGCGGCCGAACAGTTCGGCGTCGGCTATGCCCCGCAGGGCTGGGACTCACTGCTCAAGCACCTCCGCGGACGCGGCTACACCGACGCGGAGCTCAAGCTCACGGGCATGTTCTCCGAAGGCGGCCGGGGGATCTACGACCGCTTCCGCGGCCGACTGATCTGGCCGATCCGGGACATCGCCGGGGACACGATCGGCTTCGGCGCCCGCAAGCTGTACGAGGACGACCAGGGCCCGAAGTACCTCAATACCCCCGAAACCGCCCTCTACAAGAAGTCCCAGGTTCTCTACGGGATCGATCTGGCCAAGCGGAACATCGCCAAGGAGCGCCAGCTCGTCGTCGTGGAAGGGTACACCGACGTCATGGCCTGCCACCTGGCCGGGATCCCGACGGCGGTGGCGACCTGCGGTACCGCGTTCGGCACCGAGCACATCAAGATCGCCCGCCGGCTGCTCTCCGACGACGGCAGCGGGGGAGAGGTCATCTTCACGTTCGACGGCGACGCCGCCGGCCAGAAGGCGGCGCTGCGCGCCTTCGAAGAGGACCAGCGCTTCGTCGCGCAGACCTACGT
>JAODMV010000201.1 GCA_025464875.1 Arthrobacter sp.
CGACGTCGCGAACGGCACCCGCCGCCGAGCCGGCACCAACGCAGCCGGCGCCAACGAAGCCGGCGCCAACGCAAGCGGCGCCAACGGAGCCCTCGGTTCCGGTCGATCCGTCGCCCTCCTATCCCTCGCCCAGTTTTCCTGCGGTGACGGCGTCCCCCAGCACCGGCGCCTCGGAGTTGCCGACCGCGGGCACGCCCGAGGAGCCTGCGCCAGTTCCGGCGCCCGAAATCCCGGATGCCGTCGTCGTCGCGCCGCCTGCCCTTGTGGAGGTACCCGAGCCCCCCGCGGCCGAGCCCACTGACGGGGAGGCGAGTGATGAGGCAGCGCCGGAGACGCTGTCCCCTTCGGCGGCCCCGGAACCCGCGCAATCAACGGCGCCCGCGGTTATTGACACGCCGTCTGACCCGCCCGTGGCCGGGACGCCTGAAATCCAGGCAACCGTGGCCGTGGCAACGGGCAGCCCGCCGGCGGTGCAACTGTCTACTGTGCTGGGCCTGCTGGCCACGGGCTTTGCCTACTTCCGATTCCTTAGTGGGAAGCGCCCCAGAGTTTCCGCCAAGGCCGGAAAATAGGTCACCGCGATGGAAGATGAGGTCGTTGGCGCAGCTAAGGCAGCCAAAGCTGCCAAGACGGAGACGGACGGTCTCCGGATAACCCTCCTGACCCACTCCTACTGGCCGGAGCAAAGCCCTCCGCAGCGCCGCTGGACCGCGATGGTCAAGGAGTTTTCCCGATCAGGCTGGAACGTCGACGTCGTGGCGCCCGTTGCGCACTACCCCTTCGGCCGGCGAGCCCTCCCGCGGCGGATGGCAGGGACGCCGTTCGGGGTTCAACAGGGCCAATTCACCGAGAAGATCTTCCGCGTGCCGTATCTCCGGCATTGGAACTCCCGCACGGCACGCCTGCTGGACCAGAGCTATTCGGCCGCGCTGTCGATCCCGGTCGGCCTGCTTCTGCGCAAGCCCGACGTCGTCATTGTCACCGCGCCCGCGTTGCCTTCCCTCGCCGCCGGCTATGTTCTGGCGAAGCTGCGCAGGGTGCCGCTGGTCGTGGAGATGCGTGACGCGTGGCCGGACCTCGCCCGTGACGCCCGTCTGGTCCAGGGAAGCGTCAAGAGTGTTGTCGAACGCGCAGTGGACTTCGTGCAGCATCGGGCAGATCTCGTGGTCACGGTGACGGACGGCTTCGCGTCGACACTGCGAGCGCGCGGGCTCCGCAACGTGGCGTGCGTCAGCAACGGCCTACATCTGGATTCGATCCCGGTGCTAGATCCCCCGGAGCTGGAGCGGCCGGTCTTTGAGGCCGTGTACTTGGGAAACCACGGCGAGAGCCAACGGCTTGATGTTGCCATCCGGGCAAGCGCCCTGGTGGGGGAGTCGATGCATCTGCACCTGGTCGGCCACGGGACCCAACGGGCCGCGCTGGAGAAACTCGCCCGCTCGTTGAATGCCCCGGTCACCTTCCACGCGCCGCTGAGCGGGGAGGCCATCATGAAGCGATACGCCTCGGCCGACACGTGCCTGGTGTCGCTCCGCGACGACTGGAAATCCTTCGACACCACCGTTCCCTCCAAGACCTACGAGGTCCTGGCCGTCGGACGGCATGTCACGGCCGTGGTGCGCGGAGAGGCAGCGCGCATCATCGCCGACGCCCAAGCCGGAGACATCGTCGCCTGCAATCCGGAGGCTCTGGCCGCGCTGTGGCGCGAGCTCGCCGCCGACAGGGGGCGGCTAGTCCGGAACGGCGACAGCCGGCAATGGGTTAAGCGGCACGCGGAGTATGAGCAATTGGCCGGCCGCTACATGGAGCTCATTACCGGGCTTCTGGGTGAGGAATCCGTAACTAAGCGATGATCCAGCTCTTGAGAAATGCGCGGCTTGCCGCACGTACCGCGGGACAGCACCTCACGGACGATCCGATGGTGCTTTTCCTCCAGCTGTCCCGGCGTCTGCCCGCCACGGTGGTACAGCCGCTTGCGCGCCTCACGTGGGCCGTGGCGCCGAAAGATTCCCTCGCTGTGCCTGTGCTGCTCGCTGCACTCACGCGGGGGAACGACGCCGACGTCGAGCGCCGGCTCCGCCTCGCCGCGGAACGGAACGTCTCGGGGGAGCAGGCAAGGCGGCTGGCTGACATCGCGCTCGCCGCCGAGCTGCCGGAGATCGCGGACGTCTTGTTGGCCGCTGCGGAAGATGCTCCGGGTCTCCAGCCGGCGCGGGCGCGTCGGCTGTGGCACGACGGCAAGCTGAGCAGCGCCGTCGCAGCCCTTGACGGCTCCGGCGGGGCCGGGCCGCGGCAGCAGGCACGCCTTGCCGGTGAGGCGGCGGTCTATGCGGGGGCTGCCCCCTCGCTCGGCCGGCAAGAATTCACCCCGGTTCCCGGCCGGGTCCTCCACTTGCTGACCAATTCCCTTCCTCACACCGCCAGCGGCTACGCCCAGCGTTCCCACTCCATCCTGGTGGCCCAGCAACGGGAGGGCTGGGACGTGCTCGCTGTCACACGGCTCGGATATCCGGTGCAGGTGGGTAAGCTGCGTGCCCGCTCCAACGACGTTGTGGGCGGCGTCCGCTACCGGCGCCTGCTTCCGGCCAGGCTGGCGCCGACGCTGGATGCGCGCCTGCAGCAACAGGCGGAGGAGCTGCTCCGAGTGGCGCTGGAGTTCAAGCCGAGCGTGCTCCATACCACCACGCACTTCGTTAATGGCCTGGTCGCCCGGGCCGTGGCCGAGGCGCTCGGAATCCCCTGGGTATATGAAGTCCGAGGTCAGCTGGCGGACTCGTGGGCGGCGACGCGGGCCCCCGAGGCCCGGGACAGCGAAAAGTACAGGCTGTTCCAGGACCGGGAAACCGAAGTCATGAGGGGCGCAGACCTTGTCGTGACGCTGGGACAGGCCATGAAAACCAACATTGTCGCGGCGGGCATCGCGCAGGAGAAAGTTCTGATCGCCCCGAACGCCGTGGGCGGCGCCTTCCTGGCGGAGCCCCTGGATACTTCACGGGCGCGCCGCGAGCTGGGGCTGCCGGAGGACGGGCTGTACATCGGCACGGTCAGCAGCCTTGTGGCGTACGAAGGCCTGGATGACCTGGTGCAGGCCTTCGCGCTCCTGGCGCCGGAATTTCCGCAGCTGCGCCTGCTGATCGTGGGTGACGGTGTGTCCGGACCCGCGTTGCAAGAGCAGGTCCGGGTGCTCGGACTCAGCGACCGTGCCATCTTTACCGGCCGGGTCCCGCATGATCTGACGCCGCTCTATCATCAGGCACTGGATGTGTTCGTGGTCCCCCGGAAGGACCTCGAGGTGACCCGCGCAGTGACTCCGCTCAAGCCGGTGGAGGCACTGGCGAGCGCGCGGCCGGTGGTTGGAAGCGATTTGCCCGCGCTGCGGGAGATAGTGGACGACGGCGGCAACGGACTGCTCGCCCGTGCCGAAGATCCGCACGCTCTGTCCGAGCTCCTGGCCGTGCTCCTCGCAGACGCCAAGCTGCGCACGGAACTTGGCCGGGCGGGCCGCGAGCGGGTCCTGCGGACGCGAACATGGCAGTCCAATGCACGGGCGTACAACGACGCGTACCGGAACTCAGGGGGAGCGAGCTAGTGCCGCAAAGAAATGTACAGTTGCCGGAGCCAGCGGCCGTTCAGCCGCTGGCTGTCAATACGCGACGGCTCAGCCGTGTGGGTGCCCGTCCCGGCTTGCTGGTCTACCTCGTGCAGCTGTGGAATTTTCGAGAGTTCATCTTCTATGACGCCCGGGCACGGGTTCTCAACGGCACCCGCAGGGACCGGCTGGGCAGCCTGTGGCTGATTCTCACGCCGATGCTCAACGGCCTTACCTACTACGTCGTTTTTGGCCTGCTGCTTCGCACGGACCGCGGCATCGAGAACTTCGTGGGCTACCTGGTCGTGGGTGTCTTCATGTTTCAACTCAGCGCGGGAGCCATCACTGCCGGGGCGCGGTCCGTCCACAACAGTAAGAGCGTCGTGCAGGCATTCAATTTCCCCCGCGCTGCCCTGGTCATCGGCGCAAATCTGCGGGAGTTGCTCAAGGGTGTGCCGATGCTCTTTGCCATGCTTCTGATCGTGGTAGTTTTACCGCCCGCCGAGCAGATCACCTGGCGTTGGATCCTGCTTGTCCCTGCCGTCGCCCTTCAGTCCGTCTTCAACCTGGGGGTGGGATTGATCCTGGCCAGGATTGTCGTTCGGATCCACGACGTGACGCATCTTATTCCCTTCGCCCTCAGGGCCTGGATGTACGGGTCAGCCATTTTCTACTCCTATGACCGGTTCATTTCACACCCCGAAATCCTTGCGTGGATCAGGATCAACCCGCTGTTCAACGTCATCGATATCGTCCGGAACAGTGTCGTCTACGCCACTCTGCCGTCCTGGCAATCCTGGGCGGTGCTGTCGGCTTGGGCGTTCGGCACCCTGGCAGTCGGGTTCGTATTTTTCTGGAAAGGAGAGGAGAGCTATGGCAGAAGTTGAGGAGGTTGTGCAGGTCGACGGGCACCCTTGCGTGGTGGTGGATCGCGTGGAGATGCGTTTTCGGGTGCCTTCAACGGAGGCCTCCTCGACCGATATCCAACAGCGCGGCATGATCCGGCGGCTGAACAGGAAGCCCAACCTCGTAACCGTCCGGGCGCTCAATGAGCTCTCGCTCGTGGTCGAGCGGGGCGAATCCGTAGGCATAGTGGGCCGCAACGGTTCTGGCAAAAGTACCCTGATGAAGCTGATCAGCGGTCAGCTCAAGGCCAGCAGCGGATCCGTTCTCGCCTCCAGCACACCCGTCATGCTCGGGGTCAACGCCGCCTTGGTACCGGATCTGTCGGGGGACCAGAATATCGTTCTGGGCTGTTTGGCCATGGGTTTGAAGCGGCAGGAAATCGACAGGCGCTTTGACCAGATCGTAGAGCTTTCCGGGTTGGAGAAATCCATTCACCTGCCCATGAAGTCTTATTCTTCGGGGATGTCCTCACGCCTCAGGTTTGCAATTGCTGCCAGTCTGGACCCGGAAATCCTGCTCGTGGACGAGGCCCTCAGCACCGGTGACGCCCAGTTCAGCGATCGCAGCAAGAAGCGGATGGACGAGCTCCGCGCCCAGGCAGGATGCGTGTTTCTCGTAAGTCACAGCTTGGGCACCATCACGGATATGTGCACCCGCGCTCTTTGGCTGGACAAGGGAGATCTCATCATGGACGGTGAACCGGAAGAAGCCGTCAAGGCCTACAAGGAATTCAGCGCACAACTGTCCAAGGGCAATCAGGTCTCCGCCGCAAAAATCAAGGACGAAGCGAGGGCGAACCTCGTGGCGACGCAGATCCAGCAGTGGTCCCCGGACCGACGGAAGGCCCGCGCCTGATGACTCCAGTTCAGGACATCCGGGACGGCCTTTGGCATTTGCGGCGGGGCGGTCTTGCACAGTTCAACACCTGGCGCTCCCGGCGCCGCATCGACCTTGGCTTCGCGTCTCCCGCCGGTGTCCGAGGGTCCGAAGCCGGCTGGAACGGCCGAGGCCGTCGACGGCGTCTTTCCTTTGCGGCTGCGATGCCACCGGCGCGAGCGCCGCGCCGGACCGACGTTAAAGCCGCGGTCATCCTGGACGAATTCTCCGCTCTGGCGTTCCGCTACGAATGGGACATCACCCCGGTGCATCCGCTGACGTGGCGCGCAGATCTGACCGAGCAGAAGCTGGACCTGCTGTTTGTCGAGTCCGCGTGGGCCGGCAACCATGGTTGGTGGCGTGGAAAGATCGCGGGGGAGGGCGGTCCCAGCGAGAGCCTGCGCGAACTGCTTGACTGGTGCAGGGCTGAGGGCATCCCGACGGTTTTCTGGAACAAGGAGGACCCGCCCCACTATCAGGAATTTCTTCCTGCCGCCCGCCTGTTTGACTACGTCTTCACCTCCGATGAAAGCAGGATTCCGCACTATCGGCGCGATCTGGGCCACTCCAGAGTTTGGGTCCTGCCATTTGCTGCCCAACCCGCCGTGCATAACCCGGTCCGGCCGGGGACCGGCCGGCATTCGCGCGACATTGCCTTCGCCGGGATGTATTTCGCCCATAAGTACCCCGAGCGCCGCTCGCAGATGGACATGGTCTTGGGTGGAGCGTTGGACTCGTCGGCCAGGATGGACACCGGCCTTGAAATCTTTTCCCGCCTGCTGGGAGGCAATCCGGAATACCAGTTCCCGGCCCCGTTGGATGCCCGGGTTGTCGGATCTCTGAGCTACGCCCAGATGCTCTCGGCCTACAAGGCATACAAGGTCTTCCTCAACGTCAATACGGTAGTGGACTCGGAAAGTATGTGTGCGCGACGCATCTTCGAGATTTCGGCGTCGGGCACTCCCGTAGTCACGGCGCCCAGCCGGGCTGTAGGGGCGTTCTTCAGTCCTGAAGCGGTCCTTGTGGCCTCCACCCGCGAGGCCGCAGAGCACCTGACACGGGCGCTTGTCACGAATCCCGAGCTGAACGACCGCACGGCCCATTTGGCTCAGCGCACCATCTGGGCGTCGCACACTTACGCCCACCGCGCGGAAAGCGTGTTGCAGCGTGCGCTGCCGGACAGGTCCGTGAGCCTGGCGCGGCCGTCCGTTTCGGTTCTGCTTCCGACGATGAGGCCCCAGAACTTGGAAAGCGTTTTGAGGACCGTGGCCGCGCAGCGCGGCGTGACGGTTCAACTCGTTCTGCTGGCGCATGGATTCTCCCTCTCAAGGCGCCGGCTTGAGGAGCTTTCGGAGAGTTTCGGAGGCCCCGATGTGGTTCTCCTTGAGGCGCCGCGCGAGGTGTCGCTCGGGGAGTGCCTGAACAGCTGCGTGGCTGCCGCGGACGGCCAGGTGCTGGCCAAGATGGACGACGACGACCATTACGGACCGCACTACCTGAGCGACCAGCTTCATGCCCTGTCCTATTCCGGGGCCGATGTGGTGGGGAAACAGGCGCACTACATGCACCTCGAGACGTCAAACGCGGCGATCCTGCGTTTCGCGGCTCAGGAGCACCGGTTCACGGACTTCGTGATGGGGCCGACGATCATGGCCTCAAGGGATGTCTTCACCGCCCATCCCTTTCCGCACCTCGCCGTGGGCGAGGACACCGGATTCTTGAGGGCGGCCTCGGCGGCGGGCAGGACTGTTTACTCAGCCGACAGGTTCAACTACTTTCAGGTCAGGACCGGCGCAGGACACACATGGCAGGTTGACGACGCGGAGCTGCTGGCTACAGGTGACCTCAAATTTTATGGAAAGCCAGGAGAACATGTTGACATCTAGCAAGGGCGACAACGCAAACCCCGTCCACACGGTAGCCGTGGTGGGACTCGGCTATATCGGACTTCCGACGGCCGCCATCCTGGCGGCCAACGGGATCGACGTCATCGGCGTCGACGTTAATTCCAGCACCGTTGCCGCCGTCAACAACGGCGACGTTCCGTTCGTGGAACCCGATTTGGGCATTCACGTCGCCGGCGCTGTCAGCCAGGGGCGGCTGCGGGCCCAACGGGAAACTCCCCGAGCGGATGCCTACATCGTTGCGGTACCCACGCCGTTCAAGGAGGACAAGTCGGCGGACATGTCCTACATTGCGGCCGCCGCCCGTGCTATCGCTCCACAGCTTAGCGGCGGCGAGCTGGTGATTCTCGAGTCAACGTCGCCGCCGGGCAGTACAAGCCGCCTGGCCGCGATGATCCTGGACCTCCGCCCGGACCTCAGCATCGATGGCCAGGACGGCAAGCCGGCGATCTTGGTGGCGCACTGCCCCGAGCGTGTGCTGCAGGGCCGGATCATGGCCGAGCTGGTCAACAACGACCGCGTCGTAGGCGGACTCACTCCGGAGGCCGCCGAGGCTGCCGCGGCGCTCTACGGAGTGTTCTGCCAGGGTGAGATCCACCTGACCGACGCCACGACTGCGGAGATGACCAAGCTGGTGGAGAACGCTTACCGGGACGTGAACATCGCGTTCGCCAACGAGCTGTCCGTCATCAGCGACCATCTGGACATCGATGTGTGGGAACTCATCCGTCTGGCAAACCATCATCCGCGTGTGGACATCCTCAGTCCGGGCCCGGGTGTCGGGGGGCACTGCATAGCAGTCGACCCCTGGTTCATCGTGGCTGCCGATCCGGAAAATTCGTCCCTCATCCGCACCGCCCGGGAGGTCAACGACAGCAAACCCGGGTACGTCGTCGATCAGCTGCAGAAAGCCGTCGTCGACATCGATCATGCGGTGATAGCGTGCCTGGGCCTGGCCTTCAAAGCCAATATCGGCGATGTCCGGGAGTCCCCGGCAGTGGAGATCGTCCGGCGAGTGGCCACGCTGCAGCCCGATGTGGAGATTCTCCTCGCCGCCCCGCACGAGGTTCAGCTGCCGCAGGAGTTGGCCGCCTTCTCCAATATCCGCCTCGTGGAAACGGACCAAGCGGTCGAGGCGGCGCACGTGGTGGTGCTGTTGGTCGACCACGACATATTCCGTGAGATCGACCCGGCCAGCCTTGAGGGCAAGCGGATCATCGATACCCGCGGTTTCTGGCGGTAAAAAAGCGGACGGCAGGCCTCAGGGCATTGACGGCTTTTGTGTAATGGGTCAACGTAAGTAAAGGCTGTTGGCGCTGCGGCTGACCGGGGGGGGAGAACCAATGCAAAATCGAAGCGAAAAGTCGGCACGGCTGCCTGCCGGCAGGCACTTTGCCGTCACATGGAGTGTCCCAGTGATGCATGGCGGTAGGACAAATGCCATGCTGCAGCGGTCTAGGGCTTTTGCTTCCGAAGCCGGAGCACAAGTCGAGATTCTGACTTTTGACAGCTTTCGAAACTACCGAGAAATTCGACAATCGCTGACGGCGCAAGGAAAACTCACCGCCGGTGTGACCATCCGCAACATCTGGGAAGACCTTCCCGACATTGCCTGCGCTCGCCCCGCGCTCCCGGCACAGGAATTGATCGGCTTCAGTCCCCTCGGCGAGACGGGCAGACCTGTTGCCACGGCAGAAGGCGGCCCGCGCAGGAGAACACAAAGATTTGCCTTTGACGGCACCACGCTGCTGCAGACTGACTATTTGCGCGAGGACCGGACCCTTTTCCTCTCGGACCGCGGCGATGTTAACGAGGCAGGGAAGCCGGGGGGACGTTCGCTGACCTTGTGTGATGGGCAGGGGAATCCCGTGAAGCAGTGGAAATCGGCTTGGGCTTTGTACCGCTTCTGGATGGACCACCTGGCCGGAGGAGAAGAGTCCTATTTCGTCGTGGACAACAAGCACGCCGCCACATTCATGACGACGTATCGACGGCGCACCGCCACGGTTCTCCTCCTCGTTCATGATTCCCATCTCGCGAATGCCGCCCAGGGCCCTGCCTCGGCGCTATCTTCCGCTGGTCAGGTGCTTTTTCCGCGGTTCGACAGCTATGACGGGGTAGTGCTGCTGACAGACATGCAGGCTGAAGACGTGCGGGCGCGTGTAGGGGACGTGGGGAACTTTTATGTCATCCCCAATAGCCGGGCACAGGCCCCGGTTCGGGCTGCGGAGCGTGTTCGCAATCCGAGCGCGGGCGTGCTGCTGGCCCAGTTAACGCCTCGTAAGCAGATTGACCACGCCATCCGGGCGGTCTCTGAAGCTAGTCAAAAAACGGAACCGGCATGCAGTCTTGCCATCTACGGCGAAGGAACCGAAGAGTCCAAGCTAAGAAACCTCATCGATGCTCTGGATGCCTCCGCCTTTATCACCCTCGAGGGCCACACCCACTCGCCGGAACAGGTGTTTGAAGAGTCATCGTTTTCGCTGCTTACCAGTTCTTCTGAATCCTTCGGCCTGGTTCTCGTAGAGAGCATGGCTGCTGGCTGTATACCCATTGCTTATGACATCCACTACGGACCGGCATCTATTATCACCCACGGTGTGAACGGGTTTATCGTCGAGCGCGGCAACGAGCAAGCCTTGTCTCAATGCATAGTCCATTTCCTGGCACAAACAGCCGAGGAGACTGCAGCGATGCGGGTGGCGGCCATTGCCAGAGCAGCTGACTTTTCCGAGGGGCCCGTAGTCGCGTTGTGGTCCCAAACGCTGAGCAAGGCCGCAGCCAGGAAGTCCTTGCCATCGCCGAAGCTGGAGGTGTCCGTCACCGAAACTACCTGTGGAACCTGGTCGGACGGATCCCTGGAGATCCGGGTAACCGCTGAGCTGAGTTCTGAACTTGAAAACGTTCCCGAATTACCACCCAGCTTTTATTGCAGGCTCAAGAAGCGGGGCGATGACGGCTTCTTTCGCTCCGGCGGAGATCTGCGCCCATCATTTCCCGGCAGCACCTACACGAGTATCTTTCGATTCAGCCCAGATATGGTGCGGGCCATGAAGGACTCGACCGTGGACGCCACCCTGGAGACGTATTTGCTTGGCCGTTGTGTCATTACGCGGCTGCCGTTGACGGCTCCCGTCGGCGCCCCGCTGGAAGCTTATGCAACGGTGCACGGCAACCTTAGCCTTCGCCCGGTCCGCCCCGCTCCAGCCGTCGTGACTACCGATGTCATCTAAGTTCGCAGAGGACACCCATGAATAAACAGAACGTGCGCGAAGACCAGGACCACAGCCTGCCGTCCCTTCCTGCTGGTTATCACTGCGCCATCACCTGGGGGATACCGATGGAGTACGGGGGAATGACGAACGCCCTGCTTCACCGATCCCGGGCGTTCCTCCAGAAGGCGGGCGTCTCCGTGGATGTCCTGACCTTCGAATGGTCGGAAGACTACGGCGAGATCCGTTGTGAGCTCGAAACTGCCGGCGAGTTGATACCCGGACTGCAACTACGAAACCTCTGGGAAGAGCTGGGGCACCTCACCGAAACGCAGCTGCAATCATCTCAAACCGGTGAGAACGTAACAGGCGAGTTCTCGGCCATCGATGAGGCGGAGGAATCGAGGGATGAAGTCAGCGGGGGACTCCTTCGCCGGCGGATTCGTTATGCGTCCGACCAGAAGACCGTATTGCAGGTGGACTACTTCCGGTCCGACGGTTCTCTCATGGTCGCTGACCGGCGGGATGTTCTCGCCAAAGGAGCAGAAGGCGGCCGGCTGGTTACCCTTTGCGGTCTGGACAGCCGTCCGGTGGCTTCCTGGAATCAAGTTTGGCCGCTTTACCTTTTCTGGCTTGACTGCGTCGTCGCCGGCCGCGAGTCCTTTATGATTATCGACAGCAAGTCGACCGCCAACTTCATGACCCGATACCAGCGCGACAACGTTGTGACCCTGCACCTGGTGCACAACTCGCACATGGCCAGCGGCGCCGTACCGCCGTATGGGGAATTGAGCCCAGCCCGGCGCTACGTATTCGAGCGTTTGAGCTCCTTCGACGCTGTGGTCCTCCTGACCGAGAGCCAAAAAATAGATGTGGATCTGGTCTTCAATAATCCGCGGAACACTTGCGTTATCCCGAACAGCAGGTCCCTTCCCTCGGTGGCCAGGCCGGAGCATGGCCACGACCCGCAATTAGGGGTAATTCTTGGCAGTCTGACAAATCGGAAACGCCTTGATCATGCCGTTTCTGCACTCGGTCTGGCACGGGACGCAGGAGGTGCGGAACTCAACCTGAGGATTTACGGGCAAGGTCCCGAGAAGGCTTCCCTGCGGAAACTCATCGCCGCCCGGGACCTCGGCCAGTCCGTGGTTCTGGCAGGATACTCCTCGTCGGCATGGCAGGAGTTCGCGCGCGCTTCCTTTACCATGCTGACCAGCAAGCTGGAGGGCCAGGGACTGGTTCTGATTGAGGCAATGAGCGTGGGGTGCATTCCCATCGCCTATGACGTTCCCTACGGCCCTGCTGACATCATCGACGACGGCGTCAATGGGTTTCTGGTCAAAGCAGGGGACGTGCCAGCCCTGGCGGAACTCATCCTCAAGCTGCGGACGATGGAACCCTCTGCCGTCGAAGACATGCGGCTTCAGGCTGTGGCCAAGGCCAGCACCTTTAACGACGCGGCAGTCGTGGACCGCTGGGGCGCAGAGATGCGGGCCGCCGTCGATCGCAAGTTGCGTTTGCTGCTCAAGGGTCAAATGCCTCAGTAATATGTGGCGATCATCCATCACAGCCGGCCCGCCAGGCTTAAGCTGCCAAGACACCCAACCGCTTATCGCGGACGACGGAGAGCCCGCAAAGGAGACCCGTGTTTCTGTTGGCGTCGATGTGTCTCACATCCAGCCGAACAGAACCACGAGTCCCCTGAGCGTCGTCCGATGGGTGGCCTAAACTATGGAAGCTGCACCGTTGCCTTGACCATGTTGTGATCAGAGGGAATGGTTCCTACAAAATTCCCACTCGAATCGACATTAACGACGGTGCGCCACTCAATTACGCGCATTTTGGACGTGAAAATGTAGTCCAAGTACGTTCCGTTGCCCCAGGCGTTGCGGGCCTTGGCCAGGCGGTGGAAACCGTTGAAGCTGTCGTAGTTCGCACCAACCGTCTTCTCCGCTGTCGCGGCCCCGCTGGGTTGATCCGACTTGTAGGTATTGCCCAGCGGATCAACGTAGCCTGCGGCGAGCATCACGTCATAGGGCGCGTTTGTCGGTGTCGTCCACTTGTGCGAGTTCATGTCTCCCACCATGAGGACGGGAAGGTTTTGCGGATTGCGCTTCTTGAGTTCCGCAGTGATGGCTTGCGCCTGCTTCGTACGCAGGGTGTGATAGGCGGCCCCGGGTGCGGGTTCCAAGTGGGCGTTCCCCACTAGGAACTTTTTGTTTGTCGACTTTTGGGTGAATATGCCCCAAGCCAAGTAGCGCGGGTTATCGCTGGCCTTGATTGATGGCAACGCCAGGGAACCCTGGCCGACCAGGGCTACGGTGGAGGGGTTGTAGTAAAGCTTTGTGCCCTGCGAGGCCCCTTTATCGGCGTAAACGCAGTTGGTTGGGGTCGTGTCCTTCACGCAATTATTACGCTTCGCATTGGTCAGCTGGTAGTTTGCCCCGGCCGCCTGAAGACGCTCTTGGAGATCTTCGAATTGGGAGAGGCCGCCTGGCCTCGGGTCCTTAAGCCATCCCTGGGACGCTTCCTGTATGCCGATCACATCCGGCTTCTGGGCCTTGATGTTATTGACCACGGCTGACCTGCGGTCCGCCCACGGCAACTCGTTGGCGACCCCCGAGAAGCAGTTGGCGCACTTCACGTTGTAGCTTGCAACGGAGAGCGGATTGACTGCCGAGGCAGTAGTAGTAGTCGTAGCAGTAGTAGCGAGCGCCGCCTTTGTCTTGGCCGTAATGGCGGCCGAATAGGGGCTCAGATTGGTGGTTCCGTCTGCAGAGATGGCTCTGACTCGCAGATAGTAGGTGGTATTAGCTTTAAGGCCCCGTATCTCGGCGGAGGTCGTTGTAAACCGGTTGTACCCCGGACCCGAAAAATCAGCCTTAGTGGAATACTGCACGCGGTACCTTGGCGCTCCGCTAACAGAATTCCACGAAATGGAGACTGAGGTGCTTGTTTGGTTGGAGGACTTAAGGCCAGAGGGGGTGGCGGTTGCTGCAGACGCTCCCGCCGCGCCGGACAGAAGGAGAAGTATTGCCATGACGAGAATGGAGAGCGGGCGAAGACTAGATGTCGAGCCGCGAGTGTTTTCAGGCATGCGTGACCTTTATTGAGGGGATCTTGGGCATTAGAAAAACTGCAAAATGGTGCACGGAAACTACCGGGTTTGGGGGTGGGGGACACCATAGTCTGCCACGAGCGATCCATTAGTTCAACGCGCGGGGGCGCGAATTGTGATTTCCGTCTCTATTTCCGGATAACCACCCTTTGCCCGGACGCGCCGGATGCCCGCTCGTTCCTCCTGCTTCGTGCTGCCCCCGGAGGGCGGGGAAACGGGTGCAGTCCAAGGCCCCCGGGCAATGCCGGTGTTGTCAGCGACGGCTCCTGGATCAGGGCCTGCAGATGATCCGCGGCGGATCCTCGTCCCGAACCGCCGGCGTATAATGGGCCGCCCCCGGTGCGGGCCCGCGAAAGCATTTACCGGTCTCTCGCCGCCAACTCCCTTGCCCCCTGCGCGTTCGCGACGTCATCGCAGTAGTCGAACCTGTCCGGTGAGAGATTGAAAGCCTGGGACAGTTGCCTGACGTTCTCCTCGTGGGCGCTTTTCGTTAATGACACAAGAAGGTCGTAGCTTTCGTAAAGTCGAAACATCGATTCCAAGGACGGGATTCTGTCCTTCTCGCGGTACATGTCATTGTGCAGGTAAATGGACTTCCCGGTTCCCGGGTCAACCGCGTTTGCGAACAGTGCGGCCCAGTACATTGTGTAGCCTTCGAAGCAGACGACTGAGTCGAAGCTAGCGTAGCCAAACATGCGCCGGAATTCGCGTTCGAAGGCCCGGTGGTAGATCTCCCACAGCTCCGCGGACGGCAGGTCCCCTATCGCATGGAACGTGTCGATAACCCAACGTTCTTCGGCAGTTAGCAGCTGGTCTCCAACCCGCCCCAGCACCTGGACATGGGCGGGCTGCCGGACGAAATTTTCGAGCCGTCGTTCGTCGGATTCGACGGTCGACGGCTCGATCGCGACGAGTACGCGAGTGCGCATCGGATCGACGTTGCTGACAAGATCCAGATAGGAAGCAGTAATAGCGTTCGGAACGAAGGACCCCTGATAGAAAAGCACATTGCGCTTCGGGGTCCGGTCAGGTGGGACAACGCACAGATCCGCGTCGAAGAAGAAAAAATCGATGGCTCGTTGAGCGGCCAATCCGTCTTCGACGGCGCAGAAAGTGTCAATGCCGCGCAGGTATTGTTCGTCCGACTGGTTTTCTTCGCCCAGCGCGTCGGCGACCTCGCGAAGCAGCCCTGCGGCTCCGCGACAAACACGGCCCGGCAGAGTCCCTAAATCGAAGTACAGTCCGCGTTCGGCGCTGTAGTCGTCCAGGTCATGGGCAAAGTAGACGATCGGCTTTCCCGTCGCCATGAAGTCAAAGGCGATGCTTGAGTAGTCGGTAATGAGGACGTCGACGACGGCGAGCAAATCGTTGGTGGCCATTTCCTCCGGTACCACGAACCCGTCAAGGGCCGCGGCTGCACCGTCGCTGGCATGTAGCGCCTCGCCGCGGTACAAAGGCACGCAGTCCAGGGTGGCCAGCTGCTGCATGACCACTCCAACGTGGACGCCCCCCGTTTCCGGCGCGCTGCGGTAGTTCCGCCGGCTCGGCGCATACAGCACGATCTTCTGATCCTCGGATATTCCCAAGCTGCGGCGCAGATCCACTTTTTGCTGGGTACCGGCACCGACGGTTGCGTCGATCCGCGGGTATCCCGTGATGGCTAGCTTGCCGGGGAAGATACCGGCGACGTCGAATGCGTCGAGGAGACAATTCGCCGTGAACTCGTTGGGAGCAATCATATGAGTTGTGTGCAGAAAGTTTCGCGCAGCGTGCCGATGATCCATGAAGCCGTGCTTGATGTCCCGGCCCAGCGTCTTCAGGGGAGTTCCATGCCAAGTATTCAGGTACTTCTGTTCCGGCCGCCGGACGAAATAGGAAGGGAAAGTGTCGTTATTGATGAGATACGGTGCAGTGGACAGATAGCGCAGATACAGGTCGCTGTCCCTGGCAACGAAGATGACATTCGTCCGGCCGGCCAGTTCGTGCGGAATACGCTCCTTATCGTTGAGGACCCACACGTGTGTCCACGGCTCGAACCGGGAATCAGCCAAAAGGGTCCGACAGATCTGCAGGGGGTTGCAGGAAATCAAGTTACCTTGGGCGCTCTCATAGAGGACGGTCGAGGTCGCCAGCGGAAGAGTCTCCAGGTACTCGGTGTAAACCATCAATTGCTTGAACTCTTTGTCCGGATAGGCAGAGGTATCCATACCGTGTGCCCGCTGGAACAGGCGTGTCCCCAGATAGGCCCGGCATGCTGCCTCAAAGTCTCCGGTTTGCTGGAGCGCGTGGCCCAAGCTGTAGTAGGCATCGGGGGAGTGGCTCTCCATCCTTCTGACGCCCGCGTCAAAGGCGGCGGCTGCCAGGGAGAACATTTTACGAAGCGCCAGGCGCTCGCCGGCCTCACAGCACAACTGGGCTGATTGGGAGCGCAGCGCCCCGTCAAGGCCCTCGACCAGAAACCCCTGCTCATAAGGAGTGACGTCCTGGACGCCCTGGGACGGGAGGAAATCCGCGCTTTTGGCCGTTCTGGTAGCAGCGAAGGACAGGCTCGCTGCTTCAAAGTCCCCTGCCTCCGTGAGCACGTATCCCAAGCGATAGCGCCAATATTCAGGGGCGGACGCGCTGAGGTGAATGGCGTACGCGTAGGCGGAGGCGGCATCGCGCCAGCCCCCAAGGCGCTCATGAACAAAACCCAGGCGGTAATGCCATTCCGGTACGGTAGGGTTCATGGCCACGGCGGACCGCAACGATTTAATAGACTCGTGCCAGTTATACGAGCGCATCAGGGAAAAGCCGAGTTTGTAGTGCAGCTCAGCGGAGGCGGGCTCGTCGAGGAGAGTCCTCCTGAACGCATTGGCGGCGGCTACCCATCGTCCTCCTGCCTGGAAGAACACGCCAATGCCGAACGACTTAGCCTGCAGGGCAGTATCGGCAGCGATGGCCCGCCGGTACGCGTGGCGGGCCTTCCCGGGTTGCTCCAAGAGCTCCCAGCACCAACCTTCACGGAAGTGCAGATCCGCCTGATGTGGTTTCAGCAGCGCTGCCGCCGCATAGTTCCTGCAGGCCTCCGCAAAGCTGTTCAACGAGAACTGCGCGTCAGCTAACCGGACAAGCCACGCAGGGTCGTCGTCGTTGAGGGCCAAGCCTTCGTTCAGCGCCTCGATCTGCTGCCATGGGGGCGCGTTGCCCGAGACGAGCTCCTGTACCCGCTGGCGGTGGCGGTCACGCTGGAGACGTCGCTCTTCCTCGGCCGCGGCCCCGGCTTGTGCTGCCGAAGCTGAGGCCCCCTCCAAGCGACGTTGCCATCTCGCCCTGTGCGGTTCAAGCGAGACGGCGACGGAGTAGGCCTTCACGGCTTCGGCGTATTTACCCAACTGTTCCTGGACGAAGCCGAGACGGTAATGCCAAGAGGCTACGCCCGGGTCCAGCAGCGTGGCTTCCTGGAGGAACGGGGCCGCTTCCGAAAACTGCCGAAGGTGGAAGTGGGCATGCCCAAGGCGAAACTGCAGCTGGGCATCGACCTCCGTTGCGCCCTGGAGCAAAACGGTATAGGCCGCTACGGCGGCCTCCCACTCGTGCCGCTGTTCAAGTTGGAGGGCTTGCTCCATGGTGGGCTGTTCGGAGGTCATAAGGACGCGGCCTGATGGTCACCCGCGGTGTCTGGCGCGCTCAAGACTTCGGGCCAGAGCGCGTTGAACGCGCGTTGGGTGGATTCACCGTCACAGTAAGGAGCAAAGGTATCGACGAACTCCCTGTATTTGCGGGCATATCGGCGCGAGACGACGGAGATGTTCTTGATGGACTGGACGACTTCCTCTGTGGTGTCGTGGAGAGGGCCGGGCGCTTTTTCTTCCAGGTCGAAGTAGAAGCCGCGGGTCGCGTCACGGTACTCGGCGATATCCGGCGTCAGGAAAACGATCGGCTTGCCCGTGACACAGAAATCAAACATCACGGACGAATAATCGTTAACCAGGACATCGGCAGCCGTGTAGAGGTCATTGACCTCGGGGTATTCAGTGACGTCGATGACAAATTTGTTCGCCGCCGTCTGGCGCTGGCCCGCAATGTTGTGGTGTCCGCGCAGGAGAAGTACGTAGTCGTCGCCGAGCTGTTGTTGCGCCTTCTCGAAATCGAGGTACGTGACCATCTCGTACTGCCGCGAGGCGTTCTTGGCATCGTCGCGCCAGGTGGGCGCGTAGAGAATTGCGGTCTTTCCCTCCGGGATGCCCAGACGACGGCGGATGGCCGGCCGGTTCTGTTTCATCCGCTCCTGCGTGAGGCTGTCGTTGCGAGGATAGCCCTCGGTCACCACACGGCCGTCGAAGCCAAAGCACTTGGCGAGCACCTCGGCGGCGTATTCGTTCTGGGCCAACAGTGCATCCCAGTATTCTGCCTCGCGCCACATTAGGTTCCAGTAGGAGAGGGAGAAGTTGGTCCTGGCGACGTCGTTTCCGAGCTTCTTGAGCGGAGTCCCGTGCCAGGTCTGGATGTAGACCTGCCCTTCCCGCTTGCGGAAATAGAACGGGAAGTTGTTGTTATTGACGAGAGTCCGTACCTCCGTCAGGAGGCGGTACCAAAGCCTGGACCCGATCAGCACAGGCTCGGTTCCGTCGGGCACGGGAACCGAGAAGTCGGCCACTGCCCAGTACAGGGGCAACTGGCTTCCCCGGCGCTGAAATTCCTCCAGCAGACGCCGTGGGCTGTCTGTAGCGCGACGTCCGCCGAAGCACATGAACAGGACGGCGTCGGTCAGCTCAGCGTTCCCTCCGAGCGTCACCGGGCCACGCAGCGACTGCTGGTTGAAGCGTCCAACCTCGTCGGCAACGAACGGAGGCCGAAGGTGAATGGTCAGGGCAGCGGTCTTGGGGGACCGGCTCACTCCTACTTCGAGCCGGTCCGCCTCGATGCGCCTGGGCATCTGTGCCTGCAGCGCGGACGACGCCGGGAACCAGTAGCCCCGGTGGTCGGCCACTCCCGGAGGAACGAAGCGCACACTGTAGGCCCC
>JAODMV010000209.1 GCA_025464875.1 Arthrobacter sp.
CGCGAATATAACCTGGACCTGATCTCCACCGCCCCCAACGTGGAATACGAGGTGACGTTGGAGGATAAGAAGGTCGTCCACGTCACGAACCCCAGCGAGTACCCCAGCGGCAAGATCGCTGAAGTCCGCGAGCCGATGGTTTCCGCCACCATCCTTGCGCCGAACGAGTATGTCGGCGCCATCATGGAGCTGTGCCAGAGCCGGCGCGGCGTTATGGGCGGCATGGACTATCTCTCGGAGGACCGGGTGGAAATCCGGTACCGCCTGCCGCTGGCCGAAATCGTCTTCGATTTCTTCGACATCCTCAAGTCCAAGACCCGCGGCTACGGCTCGCTGGACTGGAAGGCCGACGGCGATCAGGTCGCCGATCTGGTCAAGGTGGACATCATGCTCCAGGGCGAGCAGGTCGATGCCTTCTCCGCCATCACGCACCGTGACAAGGCCTACGCCTACGGCGTGATGATGACGGGCAAGCTGCGCGAACTGATTCCGCGGCAGCAGTTCGAGGTGCCCATCCAGGCCGCCATCGGCTCAAGGATCATCGCCCGGGAAAGCATCCGCGCCATCCGCAAGGACGTCCTGGCCAAGTGCTACGGCGGTGACATCACCCGAAAGCGCAAGCTGCTGGAAAAGCAGAAGGAAGGCAAGAAGCGCATGAAGATGGTCGGCCGGGTCGAGGTGCCGCAGGAAGCGTTCATCGCTGCCCTCACCACGGAAGAGTCCAAGGACAAGGCCAAGAAGTAGTGGTGATCCAGGCAATGAAGATGGCCGCCGGAGCATCGGCAGGCCAGGCCCATGCCTAGCGTCCTTCCGCTGGGTGACCCGGCGCCGTCGGACGGGCTCCTGCCCGCCCAGGCGCTGGAGGGCGCCGCGGGACGGTCGTTCGGACTCTATGTCCACATCCCGTTCTGCGCCGTCCGCTGCGGCTACTGCGACTTCAACACCTACACCGCCACGGAGCTGGGCGGCGGGGCGTCGCAGGACGCCTATGCCACCACCGCCATCACGGAACTGGCGTTTGCGGCTGCGGCCCTGAAAAATTCCGGCCTGCCGGAGCGGCCCCTCGGAACCGTCTTCTTCGGCGGGGGAACCCCGACGCTGCTCCCGGCCGAGGATCTTGCCCGCATTCTCACCGCCGCCATCGGCGCGTGGGGCCTGCAGCCCGGTGCCGAGGTGACCACGGAGGCGAATCCGGACTCCGTCACGCCCGAGTCGCTCCAGCTGTTGGCCGATGCCGGCTTCACGCGCGTCTCCTTCGGCATGCAGTCGGCCGTTCCGCACGTCCTGAAGGTTCTTGACCGCACACATACCCCCAGCCGGGTGCCCCAGGTGGTGCAGTGGGCCAAGGAGGCCGGCCTCGCCGTCAGTCTCGACCTGATTTACGGGACCCCGGGGGAGTCGCTGGCCGACTGGCGCCACTCGCTGGAGACGGCGCTCTCCTACGAGCCCGACCACATCAGCGCCTACGCGCTCATCGTCGAGGACGGCACCAAGCTCGCAGCCCAGATCCGCCGCGGTGAGGTGCCGGGAATCGACGACGACGATCATGCGGTCAAGTATGAGCTCGCTGACGAGCTGATCTCCGCCGCCGGGCTCGGCTGGTACGAGGTCAGCAACTGGTCCCGCACTCCGGAGCAGGCCTGCCGGCACAATTTGGCCTACTGGCGCGGGGACGACTGGTGGGGGATCGGGCCGGGCGCGCACTCACACGTGGGCGGCGTGCGCTGGTGGAACGTCAAACACCCCACCGCGTACGCGGGCAGACTCGGTTCCGGCGCATCGCCGGCCGCCGGGCGCGAAACGCTCGACACCGAAACCCGCAATGTGGAGCGCGTCATGCTGGAGGCACGGCTGAACTCCGGGCTGGAGATTGCCGGATTGGGGGACACCGGGCGCCACGCCGTGGCCGGACTCATCGCTGACGGCCTCGTGGACCCGACCGCCGCCTTCAAGGGCAAGCTGGTGCTCACGCTCAAGGGCCGCCTGCTCGCCGACGCCGTGGTCCGGAGGATCTTGCCGGACTAGGCCGCCGGTTCACCTGCCGGCGCCGGGGGTTACTTGAGCCAGCGCAGGTTGAACTCGTAGCGGTGCGGCTGGCCACGGTTGACGTGGATGCCCGCCGCGACAGAGAAGCAGGTCAGCGCGATCCAGATCACGGTTGCCAGGACCGCGAAGAGGTTGCCCACGACCGGAACGAAGACCAGGATGTTGGCGATCACCGCGGCAATGGTCGGGGGAAGCGTGAAGTTGAGGGCTTCCTTTGACTCCTGGGCGGTGAAGGGGCCGCGGTCCTTGAAGATCAGGTAGATCAGCAGCGACGGGACACAGCCGAGGATGCCGCCGAAGTGCGCCAGGGTGGCCCACTGCCGGTCCTCGTTGGCCGTCAGGGGCAGCGCATTTGCGGGAACGCCATGGTACGGGGGCTGGCCATGGCCGGCCTGATTGCCCGTGTGTTCGCGTGCGTTATCTGCCACGGTTTAGTCCTACGGATTGCGCTGTTGCGGTGCTGCCTGGAAGAGCCGGGCCGCGCAGTAAGCGCGACCGCCGTTCCCAGAATACTTGCTCGGACGGCGAAATGGAGATCGGCCCCCGGCTAGGGCACAGTCAGGAAGTCGATGACCTCCTCGACCCGGCCCAGCAGGGACGGTTCCAGGTCGGCGTAGCTGCGCACGGCGCCCAGGAGTTTCTGCCAGCCCAGTCCGATATCCTCCTTGCTGGTGTGCGGCCAGCCGAAGGCCGTGAGGATACCGGTCTTCCAGTCCACGCCGCGGGGAATCACCGGCCACTGCTCGATGCCCAGGGCCGCCGGACGGATGGCCTGCCACACGTCCACGTAGGGGTGGCCCACGATCAGCACATTGCCCGCCGCGCCGGGGGACGCCATAACGGCGTCGGCGATCCGGGACTCCTTGGAATCCGGGACCAGATGGTCCACGAGTACGCCGAGTCGCCGTCCCGGGCCGGGCCGGAACGCAGCGACAGCGGCCCCGAGGTCGTCAATGCCGTGCAGCGGCTCGACGACGATGCCTTCCACCCGGAGGTCGTCGCCCCAGACCTTCTCCACGAGCTCGGCGTCGTGCTTGCCTTCCACCCAGATCCGGCTGGCCTTGGCCACCTGGGCGCGCTGGCCGTCCACCCGGACCGAGCCGGAAGCCGTGCGGCCGGCCCCGGCCGCCGGGGCGGCACTCCTCGGCGCCGGGGGCATCAGCCGGATGGGCCGGCCCTCCAGCAGGAAGCCGTACCCCAAACGGAAAGAGCGCGATTTGCCCCGCCGGTCCTCCAGCGCCACCACATGCATGCCGCCCGACTTTTCCACCCGCGTGACGGCACCCACCCACCCGGACTGAACGTCCTCCAGCACCATGCCTCGTTGCACCGGAACTTCCGGCAGCTG
>JAODMV010000211.1 GCA_025464875.1 Arthrobacter sp.
GATCTTGGCCGCAACCAGCAACTCCTCGGGGCCCAGGTGCAGGGTCTTCAGGTGGATGAGGCCGGTGCCGCCAGACTCGATCGCGTTCCGGATCTTCTCCACGTCCTCCTTGCTCGCCGACTCCCCCAGCAGCAGCGATTTCGTTTCCACGGCCAGCACGGCGGCGATAGCGACGAGCAGCAGGCCCATCATGGCGGTTCCCAGGGCATCCCAGACGCCGTTCCCGGTGATCAGGGTCAGCCCCACGCCGAAGAGCGCGAAGACCAGCCCCAGGAGGGCGCCGAAGTCTTCGAGCAGGATGACGGGAAGTTCGGGCTGCTTGGCGCTGCGGATGAACTTGACCCAGCCCTGTCGGCCGCGGACGTGGTTGGATTCCACAATCGCGGTCCGCAAGGAAAAGGACTCCGCGATGATGGCACCGACGAGAACGGCCACCGGCACCCACCAGAAGGCGCCCTCGATGGCATGCGGATGCTGGGCTTTCTGCCAGGCCTCATACAGGGCGAAGAGGCCGCCGACGCTGAACAGCACGATCGAGACGATGAAGGCATAGATGTACCGTTCGCGTCCGTAGCCGAAGGGGTGCTCCGGGCTGGCGGCCCGCTTGGCACGCTTGCCGCCGACCAGCAGCAGGATCTGGTTGCCCGAGTCCGCGATGGAGTGGATCGCCTCCGCCAGCATCGATGAGGAGAACGTCAGGAAATACGCGACGAACTTCAGGACGGCGATGGTCAGGTTCGCGGTCAGCGCCGCGATAATCGCCTTGGTACCGCCACTTCCAGCCACGTGAGCTTCTCCTTTGGCTTCGTCCGGGGTGGTCGCGGACACCGGCCGATGCCTGCGCCCACAATCAATACCGTACCCGTATCAGGACCGGCGGCACACCGTTCCGCGCGGGCGGCCAGGGCCGGAAGACAGGGCGGGAAGACGGGGCCGGATCCTGCTGACATGGAAAGCGGCCGTATGTTAGCTTGAAGCCATAATCGGGGTCCAATATGGATGCCGGTGCATATGTAGGAGGAGAGATGGGCTTTCTCGGCTGGATCGTTCTCGGACTCATAGTAGGTGCAATCGTTAAGGCAGTCATGCCCGGCAAGGTCGGCGGGGGCTGGGTCACCAGTCTCGTCCTGGGTGTCGTCGGAGCCATTGTCGGCGGCTGGATCGGCGATCTTCTGTTCGGCGGCGGGAGGATGGAATTCTGGAACCTTGGTTCCTGGATTCTGGCCATTGTCGGCGGCCTGGTCGTTGCCGGCGTCTACGGCGCCATTACGGGACGCAACAAGACCACCTAGTCGCACCGTCCCTGGCGCAGCACGCTAGGGCATCGATACGACGGCGGGAGCCCACCTTGCGGTGGACCCCCGCCGCATTTGTTTAAGCGCCGTCTCCGAGCTGTGGCCGGCTGGGCAGTTTGCTAGCTGGCCGGGGCGCCGGCGTCCTGCTGGGAGCGTGCGCTGGCGTAGAGGCAGACCGTCGCCGCGGTGCCGAGGTTGAGGCTTTCCGCCTCGCCGTACACCGGCACAGCCACCCGGTGGTCCGCCAAGGCCAGTTCGTCCTCGGACAGGCCCTGGGCCTCGTTGCCGAAGAGCCAGGCCGTCGGGTTTTCGAGCGCGTAGGCGGATTCGGCGGCGGACGCCCCGAGGCGCCGGGCCGCGTTCTCGTCCTGGAGCCGGTCGAGGTTCAGCGTGCCGTAGCCGTCCGCGGCGAGCACGCCGATCCCGCGTTCCTTGCAGCGGGCCACCAGCTCTGCCACATCGGCGCCGAGCACCACGGGCAGGTGGAAGAGGGATCCCGCCGTCGAGCGGACCGCCTTGGGATTGTAGATGTCCACGCTCGAGCCGGTCAGGACCACGGCGTCGGCGCCGGCGGCATCGGCCGCGCGCAGCACGGTGCCGGCGTTGCCGGGATCGCGGACCTGGCAGAGCACTGCGATAAGCCGCGGACCGGCGTCCAGCACCTGGTCCAGGCTGACGTCCACGAAGCTGCAGACGGCGATGACTCCCTGCGGGTTCACGGTATCGGCCATGGCGGCCAGCACTTCGTCGCTGGCCAGCCGCGCGTTGGTCCCCTCCGCCAGTTTCTCGAGCTCCGGGTGGCGGTCCAGGCAGGCTTCGCTGGCGAACACCTCCTGGACGACGCCGGGCTCGCCCGCCGCGATTCTCTTCTGGTGCAGAGTCAAAGCCTCGCGGACGGCCTGCGGCCCTTCGGCCAGGAACTGCCCGCGCTTTAAACGGGCCGGGCGCCCGGCAAGCTTTGCCACGTCCCTCACCCGATCAGCTCGGGGGTTGGTCAGTGGAAAGTCTTGCGGGCGCCCGGTTTCGTTCATATAAGAACCTTAGTTGCTATTGCGACCGGTTCTGGAACGACGCAGTTTTTGAACGACTACGGGTCCTACTCAGCGACCGCGGCTGCAGCCTTCTTGGCGGCAGGCTTCCTGGCAGCCTTGGCCTTCGGCGCCTTGGCGGCCTCCGGTGCGGCTACAGCCTGGACGGCCGGAGCGGACGTGTCGGCGGGGAGCGAGTCCTTGGCGATCTGCACCAGCGCGGCGAAGGCGTTGGCGTCGGAGACGGCAAGCTCGGCCAGCATACGGCGGTCAACCTCGACCTCAGCGGCCTTGAGGCCCTGGATCAGACGGTTGTAGGTCAGGCCATTGGCGCGGGATGCAGCATTGATGCGCTGGATCCAAAGACGCCGGAAGTCGCCCTTCTTCTTCTTGCGGTCGCCGTAGCTGTACACAAACGAGTGCAGCAGCTGCTCTTTGGCCTTGCGGTACAGGCGTGAACGCTGTCCACGGTAGCCCTTTGCGCGTTCGAGGATAACCCTGCGCTTCTTGTGGGCGTTTACCGCCCTCTTCACACGTGCCACGTGCGTACTCCTTCAGAATTCTGATCCCAAGCGTCTACTGCCGGAAAGCCCGGCCGGCCTGAGAAGCCTTTTTGGTAGTTGACTGTTGCCAGGTGGCAGTCAGTCGGAGAACTTGGAACTTAGATGCCGAGCATCTTCCGGATGACCTTTGCGTCGCCCTTGAAGACGATCTTGTCGCCGGCGAGGCGGCGGGTCAGCCTGGAGGACTTGTGCTCGAGGTAGTGACGGCGGTTGGCCTGCTGGCGGCGCAGCTTGCCGCTACCGGTCAGCTTGAAGCGCTTCTTAGCACCGCTGTGGGTCTTCATCTTCGGCATGGGAACCGATCTCCTTACGTATCCGCAGACAAGGTCTGCAGTTCTTTCGTGCAGCCGCCCCTACGGGTGGCGTGCTGGTTGCCTGCCGCCGGGCATTGCTGTCCGGCGGCCGTGAACTAGTTGGTCTTCTTGCCACCCGGCTTGGGGGCGGCCTTCGGAGCAGCCGGTCGCGCCGCAGGCTTCGGCGCCGCGGGGCGGGCTACCGGCTTCGGAGTCGCCATGGGCTTCGGTGCTGCCGCGGGAGCAGCCGGAGCCGGCTTCTGCTCCTCCGGAGCCTTCGGCGCTGCGGGCGCAGCCTTGGCTGCAGGGGCGGCCTTGGGCGCAGCGGGAGCCTTGGCAACTGCCGGCTTCTCGGCGGCCTTCGGAGCCTCACGCTTCGGAGCGGCCTGCTTAGGAGCGGCCTGCTTAGGAGCCTTGGGCGCTTCCTGGGCGGGTGCCTCTTCAACAGAAGCCTGCTTGCTCGCAGCTTCCTCAGCCTTGGGCTCCTCGACCGCCGGAGCAGCCTCCGTGGCGGGCGCTTCCGTTGCCGGCGCCTCCGCCGCGGGAGCATCCGTCTTTATCTGGTATCCCTCCGGAAGGAGGTCGGCCAGTGACTGCGTCAGCGGTGCGTTGTCGTCGCCGGAAACGTCCACGCGGCCCGAAGCCTTGGCTTCGTTCTCAGCCTTGGCTTCCGCGCGCTGCGTTGCGCGGCGCGCCTCAGCCTTGGCTTCGGCCTTGTTCTTCAGGGGACCCACCACCATGACCATGTTCCGGCCATCGATCCTCGGGCTGGACTCCACGACGCCGACTTCGGCGACGTCGTCGGCGAAGCGCTGCAGCAGGCGGATGCCCATCTCGGGGCGCTGCTGCTCACGGCCGCGGAACTGGATCATGGCCTTGACCTTGTCACCGGCGCCGAGGAACCGGAGCGCGTGGCCGCGCTTGGTCTCGTAGTCGTGCGTGTCGATCTTCAGGCGGAAGCGGATTTCCTTCAGGACCGTGTTGGTCTGGTTCTTCCGGGCCTCGCGTGCCTTGACCGCAGCTTCGTACTTGTACTTGCCGAAGTCCATCAGCTTGCACACCGGAGGCTTCGCCTGCGGTGCAACTTCAACGAGATCAAGATCGGACTCGGCAGCCAAACGCAGGGCGTCCTCAATACGGACAACTCCTACTTGCTCGCCTGCAGGGCCGACCAGCCGCACCTCGGGGACGCGGATACGCTCATTGATTCTTGGCTCGCTAATGTTAAAGCTCCTGTGTTCG
>JAODMV010000219.1 GCA_025464875.1 Arthrobacter sp.
CGACACCAGCTTCCTTGGCTGCAATTGCGGTCAGGGTGTTCTTGACGACCGAGAACTTAGTTTCCTGGCCGAGAGAAACACGCAGCTGCTTGAGCTGTGCAACGGTGAGCCCACGGTATTCGGTCAGGACAGCGGCGTTCGATTCCTTGAAATCGTTAGTGATCTCAGCTACTGCTGAAACCTTGCTAGGCGTTGCCATAACCCTCCTTCCGGGGATAGTGCCGGTGTTCCGGGTCCCCGCTCAACAGAGCTAAAACTAAAAAACGCCCCGCGCAGATGCACGGGGCTTGTCTCGACGCGGTCAATGACCGCGGAGCTTCGCTTCGTTCACCTGCGCCGGCCGCCCTACGTTCAGGGTCCTTCGTCCGGAGATCCACTGGCTCTCCCCGCGCGACAGCAGAGGTGCGTTTTGCCTGGGAGAGTGGATTTCCAACAACCGACGGTCTTTGGTCCTTCCAGCTTACGGGAGACGCCGTGTGAGTTCCAAATCGGCTCAGCTGACGCTGGGCCCGAAGTCCGGCAGTTCCTTCTCCCAGATCCCGGTCACACCCGCGGTGGTGAAGCCGAGCTGCTTGTTGACCTTGAGCAGATAGCGGTTTTCCGGGGCGTTCCAGGTGTACAGGACCCGGGCGTCGGGAAACTGCTCGCTGAGCCGTTCCATGTTCGCGAGCTTGATCAGCAGGCCGAGCTTGTTGCCGCGGTGTTCCTGCAGCACCACCGTGTCGTCCTGGAACACCACGTCGGGGCGCAGGGCAAGGACGCTGATGGTCGTCAGTCCCACCAGCGTGCCGCTGGCGATATGTTCGACGGCGGTGACCACCGTCCGGCGTCCCTGCGCGATGGTGACCTCCTCCGCCTCCCTCAGGATGCTGCCGTCGAACACCATTCCCGCCATGTCCGCACCGGGCACCCCGTCCTCGCCGGCCCTGTTCTCCAGGGCCGCGACGGCCTCGAGCCACTGCTCCGGGCACCTGTCCGTCCAGTGGTGCAGGCGGTAGCGCCCCGCGTTGGCCTCCGCCGCCTCGGCCTCCAGTTCAGCGACCAGCTTGCTGTCCAGGGGCAGGGTGCAGGAGCTGAACTGCTCGATGTGCTGCAGGGTGTAGCCGGTATGCCGGGCGAATTCCACCTCCCGGCTGCCCAGCGGAACGAAGCCGAGGCCGCTTCCGGGCGCCAGCTGCCCGGCGTCGCCGGCTGAGAGCGACGCGCCGGGGTGGTTGGTGTCGATCAGGATCGTGTGCCGGCCCTCCTCGCGGGCCAGATGCTCCGCCGCTTCCAACAGTTGCCGGCCCACGCCCTGGCGCTGGAACTCCGGCAGGATGTCGAGGGTGAATTCGGCGAGGTCGAGGTTGTCGGCCAGCGGAAGCGCGATGTCGACGGTCCCGACGATCTCGCCGTCGATCTTGGCCACAAGGATCACCTGGCGTTCATACGGGTCCGCCAACTCCAGCAACTTCTCCTGCGGGGCGTAGGCGAGGTCGTCGCTGCCCCAGGTCTGCATGCGGACCTTGCGCCCCACTTCGACGGCGGCCAGAAAGTCGGCGGCGTCCGGCCCGTCAAGGGAATCGGGGATCCACAGCTGTTCAATTCGTACGTCGCTTGCCATAGAGGGCATCATCCCAGCCGTTCTGCCACCCACCGTTGGTACCGGAGGCCCGGGTGAACCGGGCTTTCAACCGCCAGCATATGCCGGTTCCCGCCGGCGTCCTATGGGGACGGTCCGCCGATTTGTCCGCGTTCCGCCGGACGCCCCGCCGGCCTCATTCCCGGCGGGCTTGCCGACCGCGGCCACCGTCCGCTGCCACTGCCCGTCGTAGCCCGCCGGCCGGAACCCGAGGGCGATGTTGATGCCCAGCAAGTGCTCATTCTCGGCCGCATTGAAGATGGTGACGTGCTGAGCCGCCGGGTGTCCGTGAGGGAGGCGGCGGCGGTTGCGGATCTTGACCAGCATCCCGGGGCGGCACCAGGAGTTGCCGCGCCCTGGAATGCGGAAAGACCGCCCCGCTGTTGCGGGACGGCCTTTCCGGTGGAACTGGTGAGGCTTAGACCTCGGTCAGGACCTTGGTGACGTTGGGGTCAACCGAGATGCCCGGGCCAAACGTGGTGGCGACGGTAGCCTTCTGGATGTAGCGGCCCTTGGAAGCGGACGGCTTGAGGCGAAGGACCTCTTCCAGCGCTGCTGCGTAGTTCTCGGCCAGCTTGACGGCGTCGAACGATACCTTGCCGATGATGAAGTGCAGGTTCGAGTGCTTGTCGACGCGGAAGTCGATCTTGCCACCCTTGATGTCGTTGACGGCCTTGGCGACGTCGGCGGTCACGGTGCCGGTCTTCGGGTTCGGCATCAGGTTACGCGGACCCAGGACCTTACCGAGGCGGCCAACCTTGCCCATGAGGTCAGGGGTGGCAACGGCGGCGTCGAAGTCGGTCCAGCCGGCTGCGATCTTTTCGATCAGGTCATCGGAACCAACGAAGTCGGCGCCGGCAGCGATTGCTGCTTCAGCCTTGTCGCCGGTTGCGAAGACGAGGACGCGGGCGACCTTACCGGTACCGTGCGGCAGGTTGACGGTGCCGCGGACCATCTGATCGGCCTTGCGAGGGTCAACGCCCAGGCGGAAAGCGACCTCAACGGTTGCATCGAACTTGGACGGGTTGGTGTCCTTGGCCAGCGTCACTGCCTCGACCGGCGCGTAGAACTTCTCCGCGTCGATCTTGGCTGCGGCTGCCTCATATGCTTTGCTGCGCTTTGCCATGCTGCTTATTTCTCCTTGTGCAGTTGTGGTCTGCGGACCGCGCTGGGCCCTGCCACAG
>JAODMV010000231.1 GCA_025464875.1 Arthrobacter sp.
GGCCGCGCAGGTGGAGCGGAGCGAGGTGTTCGAGTTCGGCCCGGAAGCCGGTGGCCCACAGGATCACCTCGGCGGCGAGGAAGGTGCCGTCGGCCAGCCGCACGCCGTCGGGCTCGATCCCGGTGAACATCGGATGCCGCTCGAGCACGCCGCGGGCGGCGGCGGCGCGAAGTGCCGGGGTCCAGATCAGCCCGGTCACCGCGACGACGCTTTGCGGCGGAAGCCCCTGGCGGACGCGCTCCTCGACGAGGGCGACGGCGTCGTGGCCCGCCTGCCGGTCGAAGGGAACGTCCCGCCAGACCGGCTCCCGGCGGGTGAACCAGGTGGTGGTGGTGACCTGGGAGATTTCGTCGAGCAGGCCGACGGCCGAGATACCGCCGCCCACCACGATCACGTGCTGGCCGCGGAAGTCCTCGGCGGAGACGTAGTCGGCAACGTGCAGCTGCCGCCCCCGGAAGCTGGACTGGCCCGGATAGATCGGCCAGAAGGGCCGGGTCCAGGTGCCGGTGGCGTTGATCACGGCCCGGGCGGACCACTCGCCGCGGGAGGTGCCGATCCGCAGCCGTCCGGCCGGACCATCGTCCTCGCGGCGCACGGACTGGACCTTGACGGGCCGTTCGATGGCCAGCCCCAGTTCGAGTTCGTAGCCGCCGAAGTACCGGGTGAGGAAACTGGAGCTTGGCTCGGCCGGGTCCACCGCCGGTTGCGCGATGCCGGGCAGGTCGCTGATGCCGTTCACCGTGGCCATCAGGAGGCTTTTCCAGCGGTGCCGCCAGGCTCCGCCGGGTCCGTCCTCGGCGTCGAGCACGGCGTAGCTCCTCGGCGGCTCGGCTTCGCCGGCCGGCACGAAGCCGCGGCGCTGAAGATGGTACGCAGCCGAGAGCCCGGCCTGCCCGGCGCCGATCACGACGACGTCGGCGAACCGCACGTCCGGTCCCCCGGTCAGATCTTTTTGACGACGCTGGACTTGAGCTGCATGGGCCCGACGCCGTCGACCTTGCAGTCGATGTCGTGGTCGCCCACTCCGTTGACCAGGCGGACGCCGCGGACCTTGGTCCCGACCTTGATCACCGTGGAGCTTCCCTTGATCTTTAGGTCCTTGACGACGGTGACGGTGTCGCCGTCCGCGAGGATGTTGCCGACGGCGTCCTTGATCACGGGGGCTGCCGGCCCCTCGGCATCCGATTCCGCGGCCGGGGACCATTCATGCGCGCACTCCGGGCAGACCAGAAGCGCCCCCATCTCATAGCTGTATTCGCTGGAGCATTCGGGGCACGGGGGAAGGGCGTCGTTCACGCCCCCCATAGTAGTCGTACCCCGGCTGTGCTTACGGCGTGGCCGAGGGTGGGAAGAGGCACATGTTCCGCTTCCCGCCCCCGGCCTGGGCGTCGCCGCCGCTTACCCTAAGCGAATCTGATACCTGTCGACGGGGACCAGATGATCCGGCCGCCCTGGAAGTCCTGGACGACTTCGCCGCCCACCTGGTACTCGTTGGAGGTCGGATAGCCGAAACGCCCGTTTTCGAGCCCGGCGGAGCCCCATGCCACCCTGATTCCACCGGTGCTGAGCCGCGCACCTGTGGCCGGGGACCAGACGATCGCGCCTCCCTGGAACATCTGATAGCAACCGCCGCTGCGCAGCCCACATACTTCGTTGGTGGTTGGATAACCGAGACGACCGTTTTCGGATCCGGCCGCCACCCACGTGACCCGGATTCCGCCCACGCTCAGGCGCGGACCCGTGGCCGGATGCCAGACAATCGCGCCGCCCTGGAACGTCTGCTGGCAGCCGCCGCCGCGCAGCCCACAGACTTCGTTGCTCGTCGGATAGCCGAGCCGGCCGTTCTCCAGACCGGCGGTAATCCAGGCGACCCGGATGCCACCCGTACTCAGCCGCGACCCGGTAGCCGGCGACCACACAATCGCACCGCCCTGGAACATCTGATAGCAGCCGCCGTTGCGCAGCCCACAGATTTCGTCCGTCGTCGGGTAGCCGAGACGGCCGTTCTCGGCGCTGGCTGCAGCCCAGGCGACCCGGATTCCGCCGACACTTGCGTGCGCGCGGGTGGCTGGAGACCAGGCAATGACGCCGCGCTCGTAATCCTGGTGGCAGCCGCCGCCGGCCTGGCCGCAGCTTATTGGCGAGACCGAGTTGCCGAGACCGCGGTTCGCCGCCGCGGCCGCCTGGATGTCCGCCGCGGCCGCAGGCGGAACGTTGCCGTTGCCGCCGCCTGGCCCCGGAGTGTTGGTGCCGCCACCCGGGCCGGGGATGGGTGCGGGAGCTCCGCTGCGGCCCTTGATGATCACGTCGTCCGCGTAGATGTCACCCATCTGGGTGTCATGTTCGGCCCCGAGCTGCACGGCGCTCAGCGCCCTGGCGCCGATTCTGACCGAGTTCTGGGCGTAGACGGATTGTTCATCGAACCAGACCTGCACCCCGGTCCTGGTGCCGTTGGCCACGACGTGCATGGCCACGTGGTGCCAGGTACTCAGCTGCACGTTGGGGGCCAGGGTGGTGTACCTGAACGTCCCGTCCGGGGCCGTTACGCGCAGCACTGCGTTGCCGTTGCCGTTGTCTCGAAAGAGGTCGATGACCCGCTCGGTGCCGCTGAAGAAGCGGAAGTAGGGGACGTTGTTGCCGGCGACCCCTTGTTTGGTGATATTGAACCAGCCGTCCGCATAGGCTTCCGTTGTCCCGGCTCCCAGGGTCGCTCGCATGTTGGCGATAGAGTTGTTCGCCGTGGTGGCGTGCAGGAACGCGGCACAGGCTCCCGAGTGGGCAAGCGCGGAGGAGACCTGGACGGTGCCGTTACCCAAAGTAGAGACCCTGAACCCGCGGAGGTCCCCTGCCTCGAAGTTCGCTGCCGCGACGACTGTGCCGGGAAAGGTGTTCGTGGGTGCGGGGGTGGAGGGGTTGCACGTCACGGCCGAAGCAGGTGACGCGATACTAACCATCATGGCGCCTATCAGCCCTATGGCGAGCGTGGCTGCGCGGATTAACCGAAAGAGCCGGCCGGCCGGAGGTGCGGCGACGGTGTTCCAGGTTTGGGGGGAACTAGTCTGATCGCGCATATTGAGCCCGCTTCCGACCGTCAATCGCAATAGTAGTAGCCCTGACCTTAGGGGCCGGAGCATTAATCCGCACGAGTAGCGAGTACTCGAACACGAGCGAGAACCACTCGAGATCAGGCGGCTCCGGTACCCCCTCTACTCGCGGGCGGGACAAAGCCCGGACAAGACCGCGGACGCAGGCGATGGCAGGGACCACTCCGACGGGATCCGGCCCTTAGAACGGGTTCAGCAGCCGGTCCACGAACTGCCGGGTGCGCTCTTCCCGCGGGGCGCGCAGCACGGTGTCCGGGTGGCCTCGTTCCACGACAACGCCGCCGTCCATGAAGATGACTTCGTCCGCAACCTGGCGGGCGAACGCGAGCTCATGGGTGACGACGACCATGGTCCAGCCTTCGTCCGCCAACTCCTTGATGACCGTCAGGACGTCACCGACCAGCTCGGGGTCCAACGCCGACGTCGGCTCGTCAAAAAGCAACAGCTGCGGGCGCAGGGCCAGTGCGCGCACGATCCCGACCCGCTGCTGCTGGCCTCCGGAGAGCTCGAAGGGATAGCTGTTCTCCTTGTCGGCCAGCCCGACCCGTGCCAGCAGCTCCCTGGCCTCCCTGATCGCCTCGGCCTTGGGCCGCTTCTGCACCTGGACCGGGCCTTCGATGACGTTCTCCAGGACGGTCTTGTGCGGAAAGAGATTGTAGTGCTGGAAGACCATGGCGCTGCGGTCCCTCAAGGCGGCCAGCTGCTTCTTCGACACCGGTTTGGAAAAGTCGATGGAGAGTTCGCCGCTGAACTCCACGATGCCGGCGTCGGGGATCTCGAGCCCGTTGAGGCACCGCAGGACCGTTGTCTTGCCTGAACCGGATGGCCCGATCAAGGTCACGACCTCACCGCGGGTGACGTCCATGTCGATGGATTTCAGCACTTCATGCCGGCCAAACGCCTTGCGCAGCCCTCGTACGGTGAGCAGCGCACCGGCATCCGGGAGCGGGGGCTCAGTGGGCGACATAGCGGTCCAACCTCTTTTCCAGGGCGGATTGTCCGCCGGCGAGGACCAGGCAGATGATCCAGTAGATGACCGCTGCCTCCAGATACAGCAGCATGAATTCCTGGCTGAAGGCCGCCACCTGCTGCGCCTGGCGGAACAGCTCGGTAACGAGGATCAGGGAGGCCAGCGAGGTGTCCTTGACCAGACTGATGAAGGTGTTGGACAGGGGCGGGACCGAGACTCGTGCGGCTTGCGGCAGGATGATCCGCACCAGGGACTGGCGGCGGGACATGCCGATGGTGTGTCCGGCCTCCCACTGCCCCTTGGGAACGGACAAGATGGCCGCCCGGATGATCTCGGCGGCGTAACCGCCCACGTTCAAGGAGAAGGCGATGATCGCGCTGGGCCACGGGTCGATGGTTATTCCGACGGAAGGCAGCCCATAGAAAATGACGAACAGTTGGACCAGCAGCGGGGTGCCGCGGATGACTGAAACGTAGATCCGCGCGACCGCCGCGAGGACGGGATTACGGCTCAGCCGCAGAAGGGCTACCAGCAGGGCCAGCAGCAGCCCAAGGAAGAACGACGCGAGAGCCAAGGGAATGGTGCCGGTAATCGCACCCATCAGAAGGGGTCCCAGTGATCCCCAAACAAGATCCCAGTCGATTGTCATGCTCTAAGCCAGCGTTCGGCGGCCGCCTCTTATCCGCTACTTCGTGACGTCCGCGTCGAAGTACTTCTGGGAAATCCTGCTGAGGGTGCCGTCGGCCTGCAGTTCCCCGAGGGCCGTGTTGACGGCTTCGACCAGGCTCGTGGAGCCCTTGCGGAACGCGAAGGCGCTCAGCGACTTCTCCGTGGTCTCGGCGGCAATCTTGATGCTGTTGTCGTGCGCGGTCTTTTGATAGTCCAAGTACGTCAGTTTGTCGTTAATGGTCGCGTCGACGCGCCCCTGTTTGAGCAGCGTAACCGCCTGCGCCCATCCCTCCACGGCCTGTACGTTGGCGCCGCTTTCCTGCGCCAGCTTGTACCAGTTGCTGGTCAGCGATTGGGCCGTGGTCTTGCCCTTGAGGTCGGCGAACGAGTTGATGCTGTTGTTGTCGGCCGCGGTGACGATCACGCCGGTGCTCACGGTGTACGGGGTGGAGAAATCGTACTTCGCCTTGCGTTCATCCGTGATCGAAACCTGGTTGGCGACGGCGTCGAACCTTTTGGCTTCAAGGCCAGCAAAGATCGCGTCGAACTGTGTTTCCTGGAAGGTCGGCCGGACCCCGAGCTTGTCAGCGACGGCCTTGGTGATCTCCACGTCATAGCCGGTCAGCTCCCCGCTGCCTTCAGCGTGGAACGAGAAAGGTTTGTACGTGCCTTCCGTGCCGATCTTGAGCTCGCCTGCGCTCTTCACGTCGCTCAGGGAGCTGTCGCTGCCGGCCGCCGGCGCGGAGCCGGCCGGAGCCGTGGACGTCGAGCCGCACCCGGCCAGGGTGAGGGTTGCAGCTGCAATGAGGCCTATAACGGAAACCCGTGTGCGCTTCATGATGGTCCTTCAAGTCGGAGCCGGAAGGGGAAACCGTGGGGAAGCTATGATTTCGAGCAAAGAAAAAACCGCTAGAACCGGGATGCTTCCCTCATTCTAGCGGTTTCTCGGTGGAGCTGAGGGGACTCGAACCCCTGACCCCCTGCATGCCATGCAGGTGCGCTACCAGCTGCGCCACAGCCCCGAATTTCTTGGGGAAGAACCAACTTCCCGCAAGCAACCTGTTTATCTTAAACCACAATTCCTTCCGACGCGAATCGGCACCCGCCAGGCTGAGAAGCCCTGGTCCGGCCCGAGGTTTGGGCCGGAAATGCGGCACGAAAAAATCCGCCGGGATCAATCGATCCCGGCGGATTATCCGGTGGAGCTGAGGGGACTCGAACCCCTGACCCCCTGCATGCCATGCAGGTGCGCTACCAGCTGCGCCACAGCCCCGAATTTTCGTTGCTCCGGCCCGTCAGCTCACGCTTC
>JAODMV010000265.1 GCA_025464875.1 Arthrobacter sp.
TCCGCGGAGTCTTCCCCGACTTTGACCGTGAACTTGGCCACGATCATCAGGTCGGAGGGTGCCGCGGCCTGGGCGAACTGGGAGTTGAACTGGATGGAACCCAATTCGATGGGGGTCGTGAGCATGGACCCGAACGAATAGCGCAGGTCCTCCAGTGCGTTCTCCATCAGGCGCCGGACGAGTCCCTGCTCGATGGGGGTGAAGGAAGAGCGTTCCAGGTGCTGCTGGGATCCTTGACCGCCAAGCATCTTCGACACCCAGGTCAGCGCGGCGGTGATCGGGAACTGGACGACGGCCCGGGAGTCCATGCCTGCCAGGACGCAGAGCACCATCGCCGTCGAGGACGGGAGGGACGCGGAGTAGTCGTCGTAGCTCTGCATCAGTACCGCGTTGGAACTGACCTGGGCCTTGACGCGCACCTTGGCGGTCAGCTGCATGCCCCATTGACGGGCAAACGTCTCAAACGCCATCTCCAGGACTCGGCTGTGCTCCCTGGCGAGGGAGGTCGGACGGCTGAAGTCGTACGCCTCGACCGTTTTGCTCGCCTTAGAGGCTGCCCGGTAGGGACTGTTGTGGGTCGTTGCCGTCACGGGCGGTACCTTCGGTTCGGTGATGGACGCTGTCGGGGCGGTGTTCTTCCACCCATGTGTGCGGTGAAGCCGTTGCCAACACCGCGGCCGGTCAAGGCTACTTGACCCGGGCTTGGAGGACTTGCGGAATCAGGGCGCGGATCTTGTCCGGCTGGTCGGAGAGGACAACCACGTCAACGCGGCGGTTCTCCATGTGCTCGGCCTCGGTGGAGTCGTCGTTGACCTGCCGGGCGGAGCCGTAGCCGATGGCGCCGATCCGGTGGCCGGCTACCCCGCCCTTTTCGACCAGGACGCGCAGCACTGCGGTGGCGCGGGCGCCGGAAAGCTCCCAGGTCGAGGGGAAGGCGGTGATGCCGTTGGCGGCGTGGCCTTCGACGGCGACTTCCTCCGGGATCGGCGCGAGGACAGGCGAAATGGTTTCCAGGATGGCGATCGTCTGCGGCTGCAGGACCGGACTGTCGGGGAGGAAGTAGGCCTGGGATCCGACAAGCTTCACCGTCAGGCCGCGCTGGTCAATGAGGAACTGCACCGTCCCGTCCAGGCCCTTGGCGTTAAGGTCCGCGTTCATCCGCTCTTTGAGGGCCGTCAGACGGTCAACGGCCATCTCGGCCAGCTGCAGGTCATCGAACCCTTCAGCGTCCTTGCTGACGTGCTCGGCCGGGACAACGGTGCCCTCGGCGGTGTCGACCATGCCTGCATCAACGACGCCGAAGCCGGTAGCGAGGGAGTTCCGGAGCTTCTCGTATTTTGCGGTGTCCACCGAGGACATCGCGAAGAGGACAATGAACAGGCACATCAGCACGGTGACCATGTCCATGTAGGAGGCCATCCAGCGTTCGTCGATATGGTGTTCCTCGAGGCCGGCGGCACCTGATCGGCGCCGGTCCCTGCCCGTCCACCGGCCGCGGCTCACGCAGCGGCCTTCAGCTTGTCGTCGGACTTCTTGCCCTTGTCGGCCTTCCCGCCTGACTTTCCGCCCCTGCCGGCCGTCAGCTTATGCGGCGGGACCATGGATTTGAGGCGTTCGCGCAGCAGGAGTGGCTGGCTGCCGGACTGGACGGCCAGCAGGCCCTCCATCAGCAGGGTCATCCTGTCGATCTCCAGTTCGGAGATTTTGGCGATGCGGTCCCCCATCGGCAGCCACATGAAGTTCGCGGACAGCAGACCCCACAGGGTCGCGACGAACGCGGCGGCAATCATGTGGCCCAGGTTCTCAGGGTCCGAGAGGTTTTCCAGGACGTGGGTCAGGGACACCACCGTGCCGATGATGCCGATCGTGGGGGCGTAGCCTCCCATCATTTTGAAGAACTTCGACGCGGTGTGGTCCGAGACGCGCTTGGAGTGGATTTCGTCTTCGAGCATCATGCGCAGCTCTTCGCCGTCGGTGCCGTCGGCGATGTTCTGCAGGGCACCGCTCAGGAACGGGTCCTTGGAGTCCTGTGCTTCTGCCTCCAGGGACAGCAGGCCCTCGCTGCGGGCCTTCTCGGCCAAGGCAACGATCTGCTCGATGCTGTCCTGCGGATCCACGGTCCTGCCTTTGACGGCGGCAGGAACGGACTTGAAGGCATGCAGGACATCTTTGAGGGTCGAGCCGGCGAGTCCGACGGCCAGCGTGGCGCCGAAGACCAGGATCATGGGCGCCGGCAGCAGAATGCTCTGAACGGAGGCGCCTTCCATGGCGATCATGGCGTAAACCGAACCGAACGCGAGGACGAGTCCGATAATTGTTGCGGGATCCATGGCGGTTACTTTCTGGAGGGCTGCTGGCCGGAGCCAGGGCTTGGTGCGGCGTCAGGATCGGCGGGGCGGACGACGCTGAGGGCCGGCCCGTTTCCCGCGGGGGTGGAAGTCATGTCTCGGGCCAACCGGATCACGCGGGCGCGGTAGTCGGCAATGAGCCCGATGATGTCCTGCAGCGGTTCCTCCACGATGTACGTGGCACCGTCGACCATATGCAGGGTCGTGTCGGGGTTCGAGGAGATGCGTTCGATGAGGTCGGGGTTGATCGCAAAAGGCCTGCGGTCCAACCGGGTGACAACGATCATGGCTTTCATCCTTCGCGAGCGACCGCCGTGGGTTCGGCTGCCTCTCCTTACTGTCGGCAGGCAGGGCCGTTTCGTAAGGCAAGAAGGCGCACGAAAACATTCGGGCCACCCATTCCTCCCCCGGATGTGAAGCAGCTCTCCGCGGCGGGCGGCAGGCGGCGGAGGCAAAACAGCACCGCCCAAAAGGGTGCGCTTCCCGCCGGCACCGTCTGCTGGGATGGGTTTCAGCAGGCGGTCATCATTTAGTGAACTCCTACTTACCTCTTGAGGTTCGTGAGTTCGTTGAGGACCTCGTCGGAGGTCGTGATGATGCGGGCGTTGGCCTGGAAGCCGCGCTGGGCGACGATCAGGTTGGTGAACTCCTGGGACAGGTCCACGTTGGACATTTCCAGGGATCCTGCCGCGATGGAGCCGAAGCCGTCAATGCCGGCCGTGCCCAGGACCGCTCCGCCGGAGTTGGCCGTAATCCGGTACATGGAGTTGCCGGCCTTTTCCAGGCCCGCCGAGTTGGCGAACTTGGCCATGGCGATCTGAGCGACCGGCTCCTTCGCGCCGTTGCTGAATGCCCCCAGGACAGTGCCGTCCTTGGAAATGGTGAACGACTCCATGGTGCCGGCAGCGCGGCCGTTCTGGGAGTCGATCGTCACGGAAGTCATCCCGGTGTAGCCGGTGACGCGGTTCAGGTCCACGACAATACCGCCGACAGAAAGGGTGGCCGGGTTCGTGGCCAGCTGGCCGTTGTTGAAGGCGAGGCTCGTGGTGCCGGTTCTGCCCAGGGCATCGGTTCCGCTCACATCCCAGCCGCCGGCGGTGCGGGTGAACTTCAGGTCCAGCGGGGTGGCGGTGCCGGTGGCGTCGTACACGCTGATCTGGCGGTCCAAGGTGGCACCCGCAGCGGCCTCGCTCGGGAGGTTGCCCGCGACGCCGGCGCCCTCGGTGGCCCGGGCCGAGGAGAGGGCCATATTGGAGACGGTGATGTCGGAAACGGGGCCGCCGGCGGGGACGACGCCGTTCACCGCGGCCCAGCCCTGCAGGATGGCACCGTCGGCGGTGACCAGCCGGCCCTGCGCGTCCGGGGTGAAGCCACCGGCGCGGGTGTAGAGGGTCTGGCCGCCGTTGGTGACGGCGAAGAATCCGTCTCCGGAGATCATCAGGTCGGTGGCCTTGCCGGTGGCCTGCGAAGAACCCTGGTTGAAGTTGGTGGCGATACCTGCGACCTGGACGCCGAGGCCGACCTGGGCCGGGTTGGTGCCGCCTTCGGCGCCGGGAGCTCCGCCACCCCGGGTCAGCTGGGACAGGGTGTCCTGGAACTGAACGGAGGAGGACTTGAAGCCGGTGGTGTTGACGTTGGCGATGTTGTTGCCGGTGACGTCAAGCATGGTCTGGTGCGAGCGGAGGCCTGAAATGCCGGAGTACAGGGAGCGAAGCATGGTGCTGCCTTTCAGTGGGCGGTGCGGAGGAGTGGGTTAGATGCCGATGCCGGTGAGGGCATCCATGGCGATGCTGGTGCCGTTGACGTTCACCTGGGGTGTGGCGCCGGCAAAAGAAACGGAGGAAGCGGTTCCGGTGACGTCGGATCCGTCCGGGCCTGCGTAGCTGACCGTCTTGCCAATCAGGGCTGCCGCTGCGGAGCGCATCTGGAGGGAGAAGTCCTGGCTGGAATTGGAAGCCAGTTCGTTGAGTTTCTCCATCATCGCCAGCTGGGTGGTCTGCGCCATCATGGCGTTGGTATCCATCGGTGAGGATGGGTCCTGGTTTTTCAGCTGGATGACGAGCAGGTTCATGAACATGTCACCGTCCATGCTCTGTTTCGGAACGCGCACGGGAGCCGCGGGCTGGATGGCGGCGGCAGTAGCAGTCGAAGTGACGGGGGTAATCGGCATGGTTTTCTTCCTGTCAGGCCATCACATCGAGCGAGCCGTCGGCGCCGTAAAGGCTGCCGGCCCGGAATGTCTGGTCGTTCACTGGTAACTGTCGGCTGTCGGTGCCGTCGGGGTAAGCAAATGCCCGGCCGCGGGTGGTGAACTGTTCCCGTCCGCCCTGGCCGCCGTCGGGCTGGCGGCTGTCGGGCTGGTTGCCCGAGGACAGGTCCAGCGAGGCGTTCAGTCCCGCCCCGGCAAGGTCGCGCTTGAGGTCCGGGAGGATCTGGCGGAGAACGTCGCGGCCGTCGGCGTTGGCGGCGAACAGTTCCATCCGGATTCCGGCTGGGCTGATGTGCGCCTGGACGGTCACCGGGCCCAGGTTCTCCGGGTTCACGGCCACGGTCATGGTGTGCTCGCCCCCTCCGGCGGACGCGAGCGTGAACACCGGCCGGGCCAGTTGGGCCGCGAAGCCTTGCGGGACGGGAACGGGAACTGCGGCGGTCGGAGTTCCTGCGGGCACGACGGCTGCGGCTGCTTGCGGTGCCAGCGGTACATACAGCGGAGCATTCTCTGCTGCCGCCGCGGCTGGCGCGGCAGGCTGGTAGCCGTCCGCCCGGCCCGCGTGGACAGCCGTGGACGGGCCGACGGCGGCCGGAACGGCAGCGGCGTTCGCGGCGCTGCGAGGCTCCGCCACCGTGTCCGGGGCCGGGGCCGGGGCCGGGGCCGGGGCCGGTGCGGATGTCACGGCGGCGGCGGCTGGTGCCGCCGTGCCAGCCGGGGCTGTCACTGGCGCAGGTGTCTGCTGTGCAGCGCTCAGCGGCGCCATCCGGGTTTCAGGGGACGGCATGCCGGGCTCGGTTGCTCTTCCGGCAGCGCCGGCCGTCCCTTGGCCGGAAGTGGAGTCCGCGCTGACAACCGGGGGCTGGGCGGGCTGCTGGGCGCCAGTTGTTGCTTCCGCCGCTCCGAGGCCAGCGGAGTCAGCCACGGCGGCGCCCGCCAGGGGGTCCGCTGCTTGAAGCAGTTCGCGATCCGGAGCCGGTGTTGTCGCGTTCTGTCCCGCCTCGGGTGCCGCTTCCGAGGCCTGCAGCGCCACGGCGGCGGTCGGGGTGACGGGCAGTTGGAAGATCGCCGGCGGGGACTGGGCAGGGTCCGCGGGATCAAGCTGCGGCGCCGCAGAGCCGGCGTCCGGCGCGGATGCGGCGGGATCGGCGTCGGAAGGCGGCTGGGCCGCGACGGTGCCGGCGGGGACGGTGCCGGCGGGGACGGTGCCTGTAGGGGCGGTACCGGCAGGGTCGAGGCCGGCGAGGACGGTGGACAATGCGTCGCCGAAGCCTTCCGCGCCG
>JAODMV010000094.1 GCA_025464875.1 Arthrobacter sp.
CCCCGCCGGTGGAGCCGTCAAGGGCCGGGAAGGCCACTGAGTATGCTGACCGAGCAGAAGGTCCGGCACCTGAACGCCGCGGAACTGATCGACATAGTGCTGGATCCAGGCTCCTACCGGAGCTGGGACAAACCGGTGACGGACCCCCGCCCGGATCCTGCCTACCGCCAGGAACTGGCGGCCGCCCGCGCGAAGAGCGGCGTGGACGAGTCCGTGCTCACCGGTGAAGGTCTCATCCGCGGCCGCCGGGTGGCCGTCATTGTCAGCGAATTCCGCTTCCTGGCCGGCTCCATCGGGCTCGCCGCGGCGGAACGGATCGTCGGCGCCGTCGAGCGGGCAACCGCGGAGGGGCTTCCCCTCCTCGCCGGCCCGGCGTCCGGCGGCACCCGCATGCAGGAAGGCACCATCGCCTTTCTGTCGATGGTGAAGATCAGCGCGGCTGTGCGGGCCCACCGCCAGAGCGGTCTGCCGTACCTCGTCTATCTGCGGCATCCCACGACGGGAGGCGTGATGGCATCCTGGGGATCCCTCGGGCACATCACCGTCGCCGAGCCCGGAGCGCTGCTGGGATTCCTCGGACCCCGGGTGTATGAGTCTCTCTACGGAAAACCCTTTCCGGCGAATGTCCAGGTGGCCGAAAACCTCTTCGACAAGGGCTTGGTTGATGCGGTGGTCCCGCCCTGGCAGCTGTCCGACGTCGTCGACCGTGCCTTGAGCATCCTGGTCACGGGCCCCGCGGTCCGGGTCCATCCGCCAAAGACTCTGGCCGTGAGGCCGTCCGACACCGGCGCGTGGACCTCCATCGAGATCTCACGGAACCCGCGGCGGCCCGACCTGCGTCAGCTGCTTGCCCACGCCGCCCGGGATGTGCTCCCGCTCAACGGCACCGGACAAGGGGAAAAGGACCCCGGCCTGCAGTTGGCCCTGGCCCGGTTCGGCCAGAAATCCTGCGTAGTGCTGGGACATACGCGGCCCCGGCCCTCACAGCAGACGGCCATGGGGCCGGCCTCATTGCGTGAGGCCCGCCGCGGAATGCGCTTGGCGGAGGAGCTCGGGCTGCCGCTGCTCACCGTGATCGACACCGGCGGTGCCGCGTTGTCCAAGGAAGCCGAGGAGGGCGGGCTTGCCGGCGAGATCGCCCGGTCCCTGCACGACCTGATCGGGCTCAACTCGCCCACGGTATCGGTGCTGCTCGGCCAGGGCGCCGGGGGCGGCGCCCTGGCCCTGCTTCCGGCCGACCGGACCATCGCGGCCCAGCACGCGTGGCTGTCCCCGCTGCCGCCCGAAGGCGCCAGCGCCATCGTCCACCGGAGCACCGAGTTTGCGCCCGCCATGTCCGAAGCGCAGGGCGTGAACGTGGCGTCCCTCTACGCCAGTGGCCTCGTGGAGCACATCGTGGACGAACGCGGCGACGCTGCCCTCGAGCCGAAGGCATTCTGCCAGCGGCTGGGGCAGGCGATCGAGTACGAGCTGGCGTCCCTGTCCTCTGCCGGGATCAGCGAGCTGCTGCCGCGGAGGCTGGAAAAGTACCGCAACCTCGGCGGGCTGGCGGCTTCCTCCGGCTCAGACTAGGGAATCCGGCCGTGGCGCCGACTAGGACGCACAGAACTACGACGCAGGCAATGTGGATACGATCGGCGGCGCCACGGCCGCGAGTTACTGCGACCCGCCCGGCCGCTTGCGGCCGGTCAGCGGTGCTTGAATGCCGGCTGGCGCTTCTCGGCGAAGGCCGCCATGCCTTCCTTCTGGTCCTCAGTGGCGAACAGGGAGTGGAACAGGCGCCGTTCGAACAGCACGCCCTGGGCCAGCCCGGTCTCGAAGGCGGCATTGACGGCCTCCTTGGCCACCATCGTCGCCGACTTCGACTTGGACGCGATGACCTCGGCGGCCTTCAGGGCTTCCTCAACCACGTCCGCGGCCGGCACCACCCGGGACACCAGGCCCGAGCGTTCGGCTTCCTCGGCGTCCATGAAGCGCCCGGTCAGGATCATGTCCATGGCCTTTGCCTTGCCCACCGCGCGGGTGAGCCGCTGCGAGCCGCCCATGCCGGGCAGGACGCCCAGGTTGATTTCCGGCTGGCCGAACTTGGCGTTGTCCCCGGCGATGATGAAGTCGCACATCATGGCGAGCTCGCAGCCGCCGCCGAGGGCGAAGCCGGAGACCGCCGCCACCACGGGGATACGCAGCCGGGTGAAGTCCTCCCAGCCCCGGAACCAGTCCGCCGCGTACATGTCCATGTAGCCCTGGGCCTGCATCTCCTTGATGTCGGCACCGGCGGCGAAGGCCTTGGCCGAGCCCGTGACCACCACGGCGCCCACCTCCGGGTCCGAGTCCATGGCCGTGACCGCCGCCACCAGCTCATCCAGGGTTGCCTTGTTCAAGGCGTTCAACGCCTGGGGCCGGTTGAGCGTTACGAGCCCCACCCGTCCGCGGCGCTCCACCAGAATGTTCGCGTACTGTTCCGTCATGCCTGTCCCCTAGCTGGTTCTGATTTCAAATCTGGTGTGTTTCAAGGATGCTGCTCAAGAAGAGATGGGCCGGTTCGCTACTGCGCGGACTTGTCCCTGATGTCGGTGATGATTCCGGAGAAGTCCCGGCCGGCACCGCCTTCCGCGGCAAAGGTATCGTAAATCTCCGCGGCGAGCGGCCCCAGCCGGGCGGCGACGCCGGTGCTTTGGAGCGCGTTCAGCGCCAGTTTGAGGTCCTTCGCCATGAGCGCGCCCGCGAAGCCGGGCTGGTAGTCGCGGTTGGCGGGGCTGGTGGGTACCGGCCCCGGA
>JAODMV010000101.1 GCA_025464875.1 Arthrobacter sp.
CACGCGCCGTGCACTTCTTTCAGTGGATCTACGGATGGCGGCCGGTCCGGCACGCCAGCGTCGCGACTGATGTTCGCCTGAACGAACCGCCTCGACAACGGGACTCGACTATCTAGGGTACCAAGACACGCCTTGAAGATGACATGCTGGCTTAGTGACCAGCCAGCCAACGGTAAAAACACTGCTGATCCTCGGAGCCACGGGCGACCTGACCGGCCGGCTGCTGCTGCCGGGCCTGGCCCGGCTGGTGGCCACGGGCCGGGCCCCCGGGCTGAAGCTCGCCGGGGCGGGCTCCAGCGCCTGGACGCCCGGACAGTGGCTGGACCGCGTGAACACCGCATTCGCTGACGCCGAGGCCCACGCCGACGCGGCGGGCAAGCTGGAACTGAAACGCGTCCTCGAATCCACGAGCTACCACCAGGTCGACGTCACGGCCCCGGGGCTGCTCGCGGCCCTGCTGGCCCGGCTCGAGGCCCCGGTGGCCGTGTATTTCGCCCTCCCCCCGCACATCAGCCAGAAAGCCTGTGAAGTCCTCCACCCGCACGACGTCCCGCCCGGAACCCGGCTGGTCATGGAGAAACCGTTCGGTTCCAGCCAGGAGTCCGCGCGCCAGCTCAATGAACTCCTCCGGACCCTGGTCCCCGAAGACCACATCCACCGGGTCGACCACTTCCTCGGCAAGGCCACCGTGCTGAACATCCTGGGCCTTCGCTTCGCCAACACCTTCCTGGAGCCGATCTGGAACCGGGACCACATCGAGAAGGTGGAGATCATCTTCGACGAGGACCTGGCCCTGGAAGGCCGGGCGCGTTATTACGACAGTGCGGGCGCCCTCCGCGACATGATCCAGAGCCATCTGCTCCACATCATGGCCATCATGGCTCTTGAGCCGCCTGCCTCCATCGATGAACGGGATTTCCGCGAGGCCGTGGCCACCGTGCTGCGGGCCAGCAGCATCAAGCCGCCGTACCGGACGAGCACGCGCCGTGCACGCTACACCGCCGGCTCCATTGGCGGACGAGAGGTTCCCGACTACGCCGACGAACCGGGCGTGGACCCCTCGAAAAACACCGAGACCCTGGCCGAAGCGCAAGTCGACATCGACAACTGGCGCTGGCAGGGCGTTCCCTTCATCCTCCGCTCGGGCAAGGCGCTGGGCACGAAGCGCAAGGAGGCCCTGGTCACCTTCCGGCCGGTACCGCATCTTCCGAGCGGGTTTACCGGCGTCGACTCCCCCAACCAGCTCAGAATCGGTTTCGGCCCGGACACGCTGCAGTTCGACGTCGATGTGAACGGCCCCGGCGACATCCTCAGCCTGGACCGCGCGACCTTGCAGGCCGAGCTGAACGTCTCGGATCTGCTGCCCTACGGTGAAGTGCTCGAAGGCGTCCTCAGGGGCGACCCCCTCCTGTCCGTGCGCGGCGACACCGCGGAGGAATGCTGGCGGATCGTGGATCCGGTGCTGGCGGCCTGGAGCCGCGGGGAGGTCCCGCTGGAGGAGTATCCCGCCGGGACCTCGGGCCCGGCGGGCTGGCCCACTTAGGCACCCGGCGCCGCTCCCGGGCCTCGACAGCAAGAAGCGGGCCGGGCCCCTTGCCAGGTGTCCGGCCCGCTTCTCCGTCTGGATCGCTGCTTGATGCCTAGATGGCGGCGGAACCGCGTTCTCCGGTCCGGACCCTCACGGCCTCGAACACATCCATCGTCCAGACCTTGCCGTCGCCGGCCCGGCCGGTGTTTGAGCTGGCGATGATGACATCGAGGATGTCATCCGCCTGTTCGTCGGTGGCCAGCACCTCGACGCGGATCTTGGGCAGGAGGTCCACGTTGTATTCGGCCCCGCGGTACACCTCGGTGTAGCCGCGCTGCCGGCCGTAACCGCTGGCCGCGCTGACCGTGAGGCCCTGCACGCCGTAGGCCTCCAGCCCTTCGCGAATCGCATCGAGCTTCTCCGGACGGACGATTGCTGTGATCAGTTTCATGCCTCCACGCTTTCCTTGCCTGCTGCTGGGGTCTTGGCGCCGGTTTCCTCGCCCTGCGGCTTGCCGGTAATCAGTTCATGCAGCGGCTGGAAGCTTCCGCCGTGGCCGCCGACACCGAACTCGTAGGCGGTCTCCGCGTGCAGGCTCAGATCCACGCCGACCGCTTCCTGTTCCTGCGATACCCGGAAGCCCATGGTCTTGTGGATGGCCAGCGCGATCACCGTGGTCAGTACCGCGGAGTAGGCGATCGCGATCCCGGCCGCTGCGAGCTGGGCCCACAGCTGGGTGAAACCGCCGCCGTAGAAGAGGCCGCCGCCGACGCCGCCGGCGGGGAGGGCGATGAAGCCCAGGGCCACGGTGCCGATGATGCCCGAAACCAGGTGGACACCGACGACGTCGAGGGAGTCGTCAAAGCCCCAGCGGAACTTCAGGCCGACGGCGAGCGCGGAGGCCACACCCGCCACGACGCCCAGGCACAGCGCGCCTACCGGGCTGACGTTGGCGCACGCCGGGGTGATTGCCACCAGGCCGGCAACCACACCGGAGGCCGCACCGAGGGAGGTCGGGTGTCCGTCGCGGATGCGTTCCGTGACGAGCCAGCCGAGCATCGCCGCGGCGGGGGCAGCCAGGGTGTTGACCCAGATCAGGCCGCCCTGCTCCGCCGTCGCGGCTGCGCCGCCGTTGAAGCCGAACCAGCCGAACCACAGGATTGCCGCGCCGAGCATGACGAACGGGACGTTGTGCGGACGGTGGTT
>JAODMV010000327.1 GCA_025464875.1 Arthrobacter sp.
AAAGCCCGCTCACCCAGGTGTGGGAATCCGGCGTCGAGTCCCTCGTCGGCGGCGCGCCCGTCAAAGAGGGCCGCGCGCCGGTGAGCACCGAACACACCGGGCCCAACGAAGGCATCGACGAGACCGGAGGCTGGGCCCCCAGGTTTGACGGCCGGATCCTGACGAGCTTTGAGAACAAGGCGCACGAGGCCGGACGCCTCATTTTCGACCTCAGCTACCGGCGCCGCTGAGCGCCGCACGCCGGCAGGCGCTGTCGCGGAGCCGTTCCACGTGGCACGATTGCTGAAGGTATATGAGCCGGGCGGAAGCTAGGTTTGTCCGGGCCGCCCATCCATACGAGGAATGCGATCATCAAACGGGAAATGAAGGACGCGGAGGGCGCGGCCCAGAAAGTCACCAATTCGCCGGCGCTCGAGAAAGTGGCGCGCGCAGGGTTTGCCGTCAGCGGTATCCTGCATCTCTTGGTGGGTTCGGTCGCGATCCGGCTTGCCATGGGAGGTCAGGGAAAGGCAGACGTCAGTGGCGCCGTCGCGCAGTTGGCCAGCCAGCCTGGCGGACCCCTACTCCTGTGGAGCTCTTTCGCCGCGTGCGTGGCACTGGCTCTCTGGCAGGCCAGCAATGCCATCTTTGACTTTGAACGCCAGCCGGAGAAAAAGAAACTCGGCAACAAGCTGCGGGCGGCCGGCCTGGCCGTGGTGTACGCCGGGCTGGCCGGAACGTTCGCGTCCTTTGCCACCGGCTCTGGCAAGGACGAGAGCCGCTCCACCAGCGACTTCACGGCAACGCTCATGCAGGCGCCCGGTGGCATGGCCCTCCTGCTGGCGATCGGCGCGGCGGTGGCCATCGCCGGAACCGTCTTTGCGGTCCGGGGCTTCCAACAATCGTTTATCAAGTACCTCAGAATGCCGTCTTCACACCAAGCGCGGTCCGCGGTCAAGGTTCTTGGCGTCGCTGGCTACGCCGCCAAGGGCGTCGCTTTGCTCCTGGTGGGCGTCCTGATCATCGTTGCCGCGATAACGGCCCGCCCGGAACAGTCAACCGGGCTCGACGGCGGCCTGAAGGCGCTGCGTGAACAGCCGTATGGCGTGTACCTGCTGGCAGCCGTGGGCGCCGGCCTGGTTTGCTACGGCATTTTCATGATGGTGCGGGCCAAGCTCGCGAAGATGTAGCTGCCCACGGACGGGCGCCCTTGGCCTGAAGTCGTCGTGGCCGGCCTGCTAGCCGCGCGGCACGGCGATGACGGCCACAGTCTGCTGCCGGCTGTCGCGCATCTCGACGCTGGCGATGCTGGCTAGCTGCACCGGGGTGGCGCCGGTGATCCTGACCCTGCCGCTGGGGGTTGCCGTCCAGGCGCAGGCGCGGTCTTCGCCGCCGTCGCGGTCCTTCACCCACAAGGAGAACGTCCCGTCCACGGGCAGGCTCCGGCCGTCCACTGCCAGTTCGGTGCCCCAGGTCTTTTTGACCAGCCCGACGGTTAACTGCAGGCCGTCGCCGGCCTGGACGGAGTAGCTGGCATCCGGTTTGGGCGGCTGGCTGAACAGCGGACCGGCCATGAATCCCAGGGCCAGGCACGCGGCCGCCACCGCGGCCACGGCCGCCGACCAGCGGCGCCGCACTTTCCGACGTCGGGCGGAGAGCTCCTCGAGCAGTCGCCGCGGTACGGGGGCGGCTTCGGGAGCAGCTGCTGCAAGGGCAGGGGCTGCCCCGGCGGCCGCGGCGGTCAGCGCGACGGCGTCGGGCACCGGAAGCGCGTCGAGCAGAGCGGGCAGGCTGGCCAATTCGTTCAGTTCCTCACGGCAGTCGGCACAGGAGCCCAGATGCTGCTCAAAGGCTGCCGCCTCGGCCGGTTCCAGGCCGCCCAGCAGATAGGCGCCCAGCAGCTGGTGGATTTCGGTCTCGTTCACCGCCGCACCCCCATCTCGTCCAGGATCGTCCGGAGTGCCCGTACGGCATAGAACGCCCGGGACTTCACTGTGCCGCTGGGAATATTCAACTGGACGGACGCCTCCTGGACCGTATAGCGGCGGTAGTGGAGGGCGACGAGGACTTCGCGGTGTTCCCTACTGAGCCGCAGCAGCGCCTCCTCCATCAGGACCTTGTTGAGTAAATCGTCGACGCGTTCGGCGGGGTCCGCAGGATCGCCTCCCTCGCGCTCCGCGGCCTCGTGCGGGCGGCGCTGGGCCTTGCGGTAGTTGTCAATCATGATGTTGCGTGCCGTCCTGAACAGGTAGCTGCGGAGGCTGCCGGTGATCCGCGGCGCCTGCTGCCAGACGCGCAGCACGGTCTCCTGCACCACGTCATCCGCGAGCTGCGGGTCGCGGGCGACGCTGAGGACAAAGCGCCTCAGCGCCGTCCCGTGGTCACGGTAAATCGCGGCCACCACGTCTTCATCAAGCGCCATTGCCCACCTCCCCGCCCAAGTCCTTCTGCCCCTTATGACGTATGGGCCATCGCAATAGTTCAGTGCCGTGAACCACTCGGCACCGGACGGCGTCGTATCTGTTAGCGCCGGCCTCAAGAGTGGGCCGGCACGAACCAAGGAGCAGCAGATGAAGAAGCACCTCAGCACTGGTCTGTCCGCTTTCGCCCTCGCGGCACTACTTTCCGGCTGCGCCGGCGGCGGCACCACCAGCCCCGCGACGACGCCGGCGCCGGCAGCCACCTCGCCCGCACCTGCCACCACCGCGGCGGCCACCACCGCTGCAGCCGCGGAGCTCAAGGTTGCTGAATCCAAGGCCGGGCAGATCGTCGTGGATGGGAAGGGCATGAGCGTCTACTACTTCACGAAGGATACGAAGGACTCCGGCACCAGCGCCTGCAAGGACGCCTGCCTGACCGCGTGGCCGCCCGTGACCACGGCCTCCGACGCCCCCGCCGTCAGCGGCGTGACCGGCACGGTGGGCACCATCGCCACGCCCGACGGCAAGAAGCAAGTGACCATCAACGGGATGCCCATCTACTACTTCGAAAAAGACACGGCGGCAGGGGACATCCTGGGCCAGGGCGTCAACAGTGTCTGGTACCTCGTTGCTCCTTCCGGGGAGATGATCACCGCAGCCGCAGGTTCCTGACCACGTCTGCCGCTGCTGCTGGGGGCAGCGGCGTCCACTGGTGGGCGGAGCAGGGCCGCGCCGCCGGCCTGGCCAATGACGTCGAGCGCGACGCCGACGAGCTGCTTGGTGCCCGGTACGCCAACCACCCCGGGCTGCGCACCATCGCGAACGCCCTTCTCGGGTGGGCGGCGGAAACCGACGGCGTCCAGATCCTCACAAGGGCTACGTGTCGCTCCACAGCGCCCGGCGGAAGTTCGCGCAGATCACGCGCGCCGACAACAGCTGCGTAGATGTGACGCTGCGGATCGACGCTCCGGCGCAAGGCCGGCTGGAAGCCGTCAGGGTCCGCGAGGGCGACCTCTTCGCGCGGCGGGTCCGGCTTCGGGACGATGCGGCGATCGACGACGAAGTCACGGGTCTCCTGGCCCAGGCGCTGCACCAGAACAGCTAGCCAGAACAGCTAGCCTGAGGTGTCGGCTCCCTGGAACCGGGCCGCGGCGGTACCCGTGCGGCCGGGTAATCTACGGAGCGGCGCCCGTCAGACGCCTGCTGCCGGGTCGTGAGCCGGCGGCCGGTTCAGGCGTGCCGGAAGTCCCCTGCTCGTTTGCCATCCACGCCACAATCTGGACGCGCGAGGTGAACGCCAGCTTGGCGAGAATGCTCTCGACATGCCCTCCGACGGTTCGGGTGGAGATTACCAGCGACTCCGCGATGGCGCGGTTGCTGAGCCCCTTGGACACCTGCTCGGCAATTTCCTGCTCGCGTCTGGTGAGCGGCGACGTTTTCGCCGCTGCAACCGGGCGCGAATTTGAGCCTAGCGCCAGGGCTATGGCCTCATCCTTGCTTAAATCTCCTTGTTCGGCGGCCAGTTGCATGAAACGCTGCCTGCCAAGCTCCCTCACAACAGTTTCGTTGGAGTGCTCAGAGTCCCTCCGGATGTGCGGGCCGAAGGCCTCGACTTTGGTGCCCAGACCGGCCCAGACTGCGCCCGCGGCGTTGGCTAACTCCGCGGCCCTTTCAAACTGAAGTGTGGAAGCTGCGATCCAGGACATGAGCTCGATGCTCAGGGCAGTGCAAATACTGTCCTTGAACTCCCGCTGTATCTTCAGGGCTTCGGTCGCCGCTTTCTTGGCCGCGACCATCTCGCCCAGGTGCCACCGGCACAGTCCGGTAATCCACAGCGAATATGCATGCGTCCACCGTTCGCCGTGGGTGCTGCTCAGTTGCAGCACGTGGCTGCACGTGTCCAAGGCGGCCTCGAGCTGGCCGTCATAGGTTTGGGCCATCGCCAACTGGAAGAGCCCGGTGAGCGCTGAAGCGGTGTCTCCCGCCTTCATGTGAACGCCGATAGATTTGCCGTAAAGCGCCATTGACTGCCGCGGATTTCCCGAGAAAAGCTGGTGGAGTGCGGACCAGTGGGCTGCGTGCGCCTCCAGAATGCGATCATCAAGCGCCTCGGCCATCTCATGGCACGCCGTGAGATAGACGGCTGCCGCGTCACGGTCGCCCTGAATAAGGCAGACCCAAGCCGCGACCCACAGCGCACCCCCGTGTTCAGGTCCGGGCCCGTCCTGCTGGTCCAAAATTCGGTCCAGCCAGCGCCGGCCGTCGCTGAGGAATCCCCCTGCAATCCAGTGGTAGCGCAGAAGCGAGGCCAGTTCGGCTGCGGCCCGGATTTCTCCAGGCGTGTTCACCGACCATTCCAGCGCCGAGAGCAGGTTGGCGTGATCCGCCCGCATGGCGGCGAGTGATAGCGCCTGCCCTGGGCCACACCAGCGGTCCACCATACCGGCGGCCCGGCTGAGGTAGTGGTCTCGGTGACGTGCCTTAAGCACCCCGTATTCCCCCACTCTTTCCAGCAGCTGGACCCCGTACTCGCGCACCGTCATCAGCTGCCGGTAGCGGACCTGTTCGCCGGACCGCTCCGCCAGGATGATGGATTTGGCCACCAGACGGTCCAACAGATCGACAATTCGGTCTGCCTCCAGCTCGCCGAAACCGCATACGTCTTCGGCAGCGGTGAGGTCGAAGCTACCGGGGAACACCGAAAGTCTGGCCCACAGCAGTTGCTCGGCGGCCGTGCACAGTTCATAGCTCCAATCAATCAGCGCGCGCAAGGTCTGCTGCCTTGGGAGGGCAACGCGGTTCCCACCGGTGAGTAACTGGAAACGGTGGTCCAGTCGTGCCCCGATCTGCGTGACGGAAAGCGCCCGCAGCCGGGTGGCCGCCAGCTCAATCGCCAGCGGAATGCCGTCGAGCCTGGAGCAGAGTTGAATCACCGCATCACGGTTCTCATCGGTTACTGAGAAGTCCGGGACTATGCTCCGCGCACGGTCAATCAGCAGGCGGACTGCCTCAAAATGGTCGAGCCCCTGCGTTTCGTAAACCCCGTCGGTCGACGGTGTGGACAGGGGCGGAATCAGGCAAATATGTTCACCGGAAATGCCCAACGGCTCACGGCTCGTGGCTAGGATCCGCAGCCCTGGCGCCTTGTCGAGCAGCTCCGCGACGAGTTTTGCTGCCCCGTCCAGCAGATGCTCGCAGTTGTCGACAACCAGCAGCGCCTGCCGTGGCCGCAGATAGTTGACCAGCTGATCTGTCGCCGAACGGTTGGACTGGTCGGGAACTGCCAGAGCAGACGCAATGGTCGAGGCCAAACCGGATTCGTCCTCCAGGCTCGCGAGCTCGGCCACCCAGACGCCGTCCCGGAAAGCCTTGCGGGATCTGTCGGCAAGCTCGACGGCGAGTCTGGTTTTGCCCACGCCTCCGGGACCCGCAAGCGTGACGAGGCGGGACTCTGTCATCCGTTTTTTCGCCTCATCAAGTTCCCTGCGTCGTCCCACGAAACTTGTCAGCGAATAATGCGCGGCAACGGTGGCGCGCATCTGCGTTTCACTCATGTGACAACAGTCCGTTCTAGGGGCGGGCAAAGCCAGGGCGTCTGCTTGCATTATCCGCTCCCGAGGGGCCACTTTACGTGACGCGCGCCACAACACGGGTACTTGGTCAGGTAATTATCCCCGTGCCGGGGATCAGTGGGGTGGGCCATGCTCGGTAGCACCTTGCTGGCTGCTGACGGAACTGAAGGCACGCCCAGCCGGGACATGCGATGAACCGCTATAGGAACAAGAGGAGCACCCTATGCCGCATTCAAAGACGAATTCCACGGTTGACGGCAGCCGACAATTCGAGGGGGAAGAATACGACGCGATCGTCATTGGTGCCGGCTTTGCCGGCCTTTACGCAGTCCATAAGCTGCGGGACCAGTTGGGACTGTCCGTGCGTGCCTTCGACGTCGCGTCCGACGTCGGCGGCACCTGGTTCTGGAACCGTTACCCGGGCGCCCGGTGCGATATCGAGAGCTTTCACTACTCCTACTCGTTCTCCGAGGAGCTTCAGCAGGAATGGAAATGGAGCGAACGCTTCGCGGGGCAACCGGAAATCCTGAAGTACCTCAACCATGTGGCCGACCGCTTCGATCTGCGCCGGAACATCCAGTTCAACGCGCGCATCGTCTCGGCTGTTTTCGATGAGACCGCCAGCAGATGGGACGTCACCACGGATACCGGCGTCCAGGCCAGGGCCCAGTTCATCATCTCCGGCGCCGGCAACCTTTCCGTTGCCAAGGATCTCGAGTTCCCCGGGCGCGAAACCTTTACCGGCGAGGTCTATTCCACCGGCGCATGGCCCCATGAGGGAGTGGATTTCACCGGTAAGCGCGTCGGAGTCATCGGCACCGGTGCCAGCGGCATCCAGGTGATCCCCGAGATCGCCAAGCAGGCAGCGCACCTCACCGTGTTCCAGCGCACGCCCAACTACGCCACCCCAATTGCCAACGCGCCTATGGACGACGAGTTCGAGAACGAGGTCAAGAGCAATTACCGGGAATACCGCACCCGCTCCCGGAACCATTTCCTAGGTGTTCCCTACAACGACGTCCAGCCCTCTGCCCTGGCCGTTTCCGAGGATGACCGCCGCCGCACATACGAGGAGCGTTGGAAGCAGGGCGGCTTCCGCCTGTTCACAGACAGCTTCGGCGACCTCCTGGTCAACAAGGACGCCAACGACACCGTCGCCGAGTTCGTCCGCATGAAGATCCACGAGCGGGTCAGCGATCCGAAGGTCGCAGACCTGCTGGCGCCGAAGGACTACCCCTACGGCACCAAACGACCTCCCCTGGAGACGGACTACTACGAGGCGTACAACCGGGACAACGTCACCCTCGTGGACATCAAGGGCGCCCCCATCACGGCGATCATCCCAACCGGGATCAAGACCGCTGACGGCGGGGCCTTCGAGCTGGACGTCATCGTGTTGGCTGTGGGCTTCGATGCCATGACCGGGCCCCTGCTGAACATGGGCATCGTGGGACGCCAGGGGCTGAAGCTCACCGACAAATGGGAAGACGGCCCGCTTACCTACCTCGGCCTGACCATCAACGGCTTTCCCAATCTATTCCTGATCACCGGGCCGCAGAGCCCTTCCGTGCTCTACAACATGCCCCTGGCCATCGAGGACCATGTGGATTTCTCCACGGATGCGATCAGGTACATGCGCGAGCGCGGCATGGAAACCATCGAACCGACGGCTGAGGCTGAACAGGCGTGGGTGGAAGGTTCGAACGCCATCGCCGAGGCCACCCTTTTGCCGGGCACCGATTCCTGGTACATGGGAGCAAATATCCCCGGGAAGCCACGCAAGTGCCTGGTCTACCTCGGCGGCGCACCCGCGTACCGCGGGATTTGCGACGAGGTCGTCGCGAAGGATTACGACGGATTCGTGCTAGCTGGCGCCGAATCGAACAGTCCGCTTCCCGTCGCCTAGGCGAATCCCCCACCACTTACACACTATTCAAGGAGAAATTGCATGTCCGTAGACGCAGCAGTACAGGGAATCATCGACGCTCTGGACGCACAGGGCCTGAAGTCTTTCGAACAGATGAGCATCGAGGAAGCACGTGGGGTTGTGGATTCCTTCGTCGGCCTCCAGAAGCCGCACCGTGAAGTGGCCAAGGTCATCGACACCGCGTACCAGGGACCCGCCGGGCCGCAGGACGTTCGGATCTATATCCCGGAAGCAGAAACAGAAGGGCCGTTGCCTGTCGTGGTTTACTTCCACGGCGGAGGCTTTATCGGTGGCGGGCTGTCGGTTGCCGAGGAACCCAACCGTGCAGTAGCGAACGACGCCGGGGTGATCGTAGTGGCTGCCAGTTACCGCCTGGCTCCGGAGCATAAGTTCCCGGCGGCTACCGATGACACTTTCGCCGCGCTGAAGTGGGCCGCAGAGAATATCGCCCAGTACGGCGGCGACCCCTCCCGGATGGCCGTGATGGGCGACAGCGCCGGGGGCTCGCTGGCCGCCGTCGCGGCCCAGCGAGCCCGAGATGAGGGCGGCCCGAAGCTGCGGGGCCAGGTTCTGGTTTACCCCGTGATCGACTCAACGGCTGAGCTGCCGTCGAAGTCAGAATTCAAGGAGGGCTACATCATTACCTCCGCGGGGCTGGACTGGTTCTGGGAACAGTACCTCTCTTCGCCCGCGGATGCGGAGAACCCCTTGGCCTCGCCGTCCAAAGCCGTCTCCCTGGCGGGCCTGCCCCCGGCTCTGGTCGTCAGTATGGAGTACGAAGCCGCCCGTGACGAGGCTGAGGCCTACGCAAAGCAGCTGGCCGACGCCGGCGTCGAGACCGTGGCAACCCGGTTCGACGGCTTGGTCCACGGCACGTACTGGATGTCTGGCGCCGTTCCCCGCAGTGCGGAGATCCACGACGCCGTCGTGAACTTCCTCCGTGAGCGGCTGGCAGTAGAGCAGTAAACGCCAAAGCTCAAAAAGGCCAGCCAATGGCCGGCCACCTGATCCGCACGAACGGCGGCCCCGAGAAGGGCCGCCGTTCGTCCGGAGCTGACAGCAGCGGACCGGAAGAGCGGGATCTGCCAAGCGCATCTCGCAGATTTAGGAGTACGAAGTGAATGATTTTGCCGCGGTTGAGGGATCAGGATCCCATAAAGTCCTCGTGCTACACGGCTGGGCCCTTGACAGCTCCGTCTGGCTCGCCACACGGGCCCTAAGCAACCAGAAAGACCTGACGTATGCCTACTACGACTTCCCGGGCTACGGCGTAAACCAAAACGAAGCGCCCGCCAGCGGAATGGAGGGAATGGTGAAGGCCGCCATGGACGCCGTCGGCAGTCTGGGCTGGGAAAAGTTCTCCGTCCTGGGCCATTCAATGGGCGGGGCGGCAGCGCTCCGCCTCGCGACGCTGATGCCGGATCAGGTGCTTTCCGTGGCAGCCCTTACGCCCGTTTCGCCCGCGGGCACAGCGCTGGACGCAGAAACATATGACGCTTTCCGCCGTGCCTGGGCCGATCCCGCTGCAGCCATCAAAGGCTCGTTGTCGCCGAATATGGATCCGGAAGACCTGCGCCGTCTGGTGGACCGGAACCGCGCGACCATGAACGAAGAGGTCTGGTCGGCCTACCTCGCCAACTGGACCGGGCCGGACTTCATGGATGAGCTGGGCTCCCATGAGATCCCAACAACGTTGCTCTACGGAGAGTCCGATCCCTTCGTCACGGCGGATTACCTGGCGGAAACGGTGGCAAAGCTGCGCAAGGGTACGATCCGGCAGCTTCCCAAGGCAGGGCACTACCCCATGATCGAAAACCCCGGTGCCTCGGTGGCGGCGTGGGAGGCCGCCCTCACCGGGACCGCAACAAGCCAGGCCCAAACCATCTAGAGGAGCATTTCATGACAACGCACGTAGTCCACTGGTCCTATACCTCCGACAAGTCAGTGATGGAGGCTTCCCGCGCTGGGCATCTCGCCTACGTCAAGCAGCTGGTCTCCGACGGCAAACTTCTGGAGGCCGGGCCTTTCGAAGACGAATCCGGCGCCCTGCTGATTTTCCGGCTCGAGTCGGCCGGTGAATTGGCCGAGCTGCTGCAGCGTGACCCCTATACCAGCGGCGGGGTCGTTACGGAGACCCGCATCTACGACTGGCGCCCAATGCTCGGACCCCTTTCCTGAAAGCGGAGGACGGCGCCCGCTAAGGGACCGCAGCCGGCCTCGCCGCGGGAAGACCCGCGGCGAGGCCGGCTCCCAAGGACGCTACGACTTCCGGCGAGCGCAGCAGTTGGACACCGAGGGCTAGGCGTCAGCGAGTTCGTCGTCAGCCTCCTCGAACTCCACTGCCGCCACGATCTCCATGGTCACCGGGTCGATCATGAAGGCCTCGTCATCCTCTTCCACCATGAGGAACTCGCCTTGCTCGGTGGTGAAATGCCAGGCCAGGGCGGGCTCGCCGTTGTGGTCGTAGTTGGGGTCGCCCCGGGTGATCTTCACCAACGTGTGCCCGGCCACCTCGCACAGTTCGCGGATGATCAGCTCGAACTCCGGACCGTCCAGTAGTTCGTCCTCCGCGGCCTCGGCCTGGCGCTCCGCCAGGTTGGGGATCCGGGACACCCGCTCCTCGATATGCCGCTCGAGTTCCTCTTCGTCCAGGACCAGGAGTTCCTCCTGGCCCCGGAGCCAGGCCGCGTTCAGCGCGAGGATGTCCTCGCGTTCCAGCAGTGCCTCGAACTCGGCGTCGAGCTCGTCCAGGAGCTGCACCGCCTCCGGGACACCGCTGTCCAAGGCCGCGTCGCCGTCGGCCTCCGGGTCCAGGCCCCCCTCCGCGTCACCGTCGAGATAGGCGTCGGCTTCCTCCTCCGAGAGGGAGTCGAAGGCGGCCACGGTGCGGTTGAAGAGATCCAGATGCGCGGCGGCACCCATGCCTGCCAGTCCTTCGCGGATGTAGGTGTCGATATCCTCGCGTTCCGGCGCGGTGAACACGTACTGGGCGAATCCGCCGCCCAATGACTGGGTCAGGTAGAAGTCCACGTAGTAGCTGCGCAGCGCGTCCGGCGCGATTTCCTCGACGCGGAGCAATTCCGCGTACATGGCATTGACCACGCTGACATTGGCGTCAACGATGTCCTCGTTTCCGCCCTTGATGCTCTCCTTGGTCAGGACCAGGGCGTAGTTCGTGCCGGCGGGGCTGGTGGTAAGGCCGTTGCTCATGGAAATCCTCACTGCTGAATACGGGTGACGCTGGCGAACCATTTCAGGCTACGTTCCCGGGGGCGTCCGGCGGTTGAGCCGGAGTTGAACGCCCGGCGAAGTTTCAGTGCCGCTACGGGTGGCTAAGATGGATCAGATGACCACCTGCCGAAAGTAGCGCACGCATGCCATCCCATCCGGACGAAAGTGCGGCACTGGCAATACAAACTCCCGCGATCAACGACCGTTCCCTGGCGGCCGGGCTGGCCTACGCCATGGGAAGCCGCGTTTCCGGGATCTCCTTCGACGCCGGCACCGGGCTCATGCTCGGCAAGGTCCGCGGCGGCTCCGACGTGCCCTATTCGACGACGGCGAAGCTGGTGCGGAAGGCGGGCGGCTGGAGCTGCACGGTGGGTGTGTGCAGCTGCCCGGTCCGGAAAGACTGCAAGCACGTGGCAGCCCTGCTGTTCGCGGCCGAAGACAACCCGGCGACGCGCGTTCAGTTGCTGGCGCCCGCCGACCTTTCGCGGCTGTCCCGGGTGTCCGCCCCGTTGGAGGTGGCGGACTGGGAACAGGCCCTGAGCCCGCTGATTGCCCGCCCCGGAATCACGCAGTCCACCAGCGGCATCCCGCTGGCACTGCAGTTCGAGGTGGAGGAACCCGCCCCGCACTTCTCCTACACCGGCCGCCGGGATCCGCTCCGCAGCGTGCGCCAGCTCAAGGCACGGCCGGTGATCATGGGCAGCAAGGGCAAATGGATCCGCGGGGACGTCTCCTGGAACACCCTGAGCTACCTGAACTACCGGCGCGAATGCAACGAGGCCCACGTCGAGTGGATGCAGGAATTCCTCGCCTCGCACACCGCCTTGGCCAACCGCCAGCACAGCGGCACCGCGCCCTGGCTGGGACTGAACACCTACGCGGGCAAGAATTTATGGTCCCTGCTCGCCCAGGCGCAGAAGATCGGCATCGCCCTGGTCCACAGCCGCGGCCAGGAGCCGGTGCGGCTCGCGGAGGAGCCGGCCGCCGTCGGGCTGAATCTGACCCGCTTCGGCGCCGGGGCGGGCCCGGAGCAGGAGACCGGGTCGGGCGCCGTCGTGGCGGCCGACAGCGGGGGGGAAGACAGCCGGGGGCTGGCACTTGCACCGACCATCACGGTGGAGGGGGCAGTGGTTGATCCGGCGTCCGTCGGGACGATCGGCCGCCCGGCCCATGGGCTCTTCCTGACCTCAGGCGGGGACGCCCTGCCCGGTGTCGCCCCGGGGGACTCGGTGATCACCCTCGCCCCGCTGGAAAACGGGCTCAGCGAGGAACTGCTGACCTTCGTCACCGCCGGGACCACGCTGCACATTCCGGCCCGGGACGAAAGCCGCTTCCTGACAGGTTTCTACCCCAAGCTCAAGCAGACTGCCCGGGTCACGGCATCCGACGAGTCCGTGGAACTGCCGACGCTGGCCGTGCCCACCCTTTCCCTGCTCGCCGACTACGGCGCGGACCATCGGGTCCGGCTGCACTGGGAATGGCACTACAAGTCCGGAAACCTGGTCACGGCCCAGCCGCTGTGGCGCCACCCCGGCGATCACGGCTACCGTGACGACCCGGCCGAGGCCCGCGTCCTCGAGGAAGTGGGGCAGCCGTGGGACGTCGTGCCGGCCCTGGGCGAGTCTGCCACCGGCGGCTGGGGAACACCGCGCCTCGCGGCCTCGGCAGAACTCAGCGGCCTGGACACGCTCGCCTTCACCGAGGAGGTCCTCCCCCGGCTCCGCGAGCTGCCCGGCGTCACGGTGGACACCGCCGGCGAGATGGCCGACTACCGCGAGGCCGAGGAGGCCCCCGTGGTGGCGATTTCCACCACGGCCACGGACAGCCGCGACTGGTTCGACCTGGGCATCGTGATCACCTTGGAGGGCCAACCGGTCTCCTTCGCTGCGCTGTTCTCCGCCCTCGCGGCAGGCCAGACCCGCATGCTGCTGCCCAGCGGCGCCTACTTCTCGCTGGACCTGCCCGAGCTGCACCAGCTGCGGGCCCTGATCGATGAAGCCCGTTCCTTGCAGGACAACAAGGATGCGCCGCTGCAGATCAGCCGCTTCCAGGCCGGCCTCTGGGACGAGCTCGCGCAGCTTGGCATCGTGGATGAGCAGGCGGCGGCCTGGCGCGAGGCCGTCGGCGGCCTCCTCGAGGGCGGCATCAAGGGGCTGCCGCTGCCCGCGACGCTCAACGCCGAGCTGCGCCCGTACCAGCTGGAAGGCTTCAACTGGCTGAGTTTCCTCTACCGCCACGGGCTGGGCGGCGTGCTGGCCGATGACATGGGCCTGGGCAAGACCGTCCAGGCGCTGGCGCTGATCTGCGCCGCCAAAGAGGCGGCCGGCACGGCAGTAGACGCAACCGGCGCACCCGCAGAGGCGGCCGGCGCCGCAGCGGGCGCGGCCCCTTTCCTCGTTGTTGCCCCTACCAGCGTGGTGGGGAACTGGGAGGCGGAGACCGCACGGTTCGCGCCCGGCCTGACGGTACGGGCGATCAGTGAGACCTTCGCCAAGAGCGGCTCGAGCCCGGCCGAGGCGATCGCCGGTGCGGACATCATCATCACCTCCTACGCGCTGTTCCGGATCGACTACGAGGCCTACGCCTCCCGGGAGTGGGCGGGCCTGGTCCTCGACGAAGCCCAGTTCGTCAAGAACCACCAGTCCAAGGCCTACCAGTGCGCCCGCAAGCTGCCGGCAGCCTTCAAGCTGGCCATCACCGGCACCCCGCTGGAGAACAACCTGATGGAGTTCTGGGCCCTGACCTCCATCGTCGCGCCGGGGCTCTTTTCCAGCCCGAAACGGTTCGCCGAGTACTACCAGAAGCCGGTGGAGAAGAACGGTGACAAGGGGCAGCTGGACAAGCTCCGCCGTCGGGTCCGCCCGCTCATGATGCGCCGGACCAAAGAGCAGGTCATCCACGACCTGCCGCCCAAACAGGAACAGATCCTCGAGGTGGTGCTCAATCCGCGCCACCAGAAGGTCTACCAGACGCACCTGCAGCGGGAGCGGCAGAAGATCCTGGGGCTGATCGACGACGTGAACAAGAACCGCTTCACCATCTTCCAGTCGCTGACCCTGCTCCGGCAGCTTAGCCTCGATCCCTCGCTGATTGATCCGGCCCTGTCCGGGGTGCGGTCCAGCAAGCTCGATGTGCTCTTCGAGCAGCTGGAGGACCTTGTCGCGGAAGGCCACCGGGCGCTCATCTTCAGCCAGTTCACCGGGTTCCTGGGCAAGGTCCGGGAGCGGCTCGTCGAGGAGAACATCGAGTTCTGCTACCTCGACGGCAGCACGCGGAACCGTGCCGACGTCGTCAACGAGTTCAAGAACGGCGCGGCTCCGGTGTTCCTGATCAGCCTCAAGGCAGGCGGCTTCGGACTGAACCTCACGGAGGCGGACTACGTGTTCCTGCTGGACCCGTGGTGGAACCCGGCGTCGGAGGCACAGGCCGTGGACCGCACGCACCGGATAGGCCAGGCGCGGAACGTCATGGTCTACCGGCTCGTCGCCAAGGACACGATCGAGGAAAAGGTCATGGCGCTCAAGGCGAAAAAGTCACGGCTCTTCGCGGACGTCATGGAAGGCGACGCGCTCTCCGGCGGCTCGCTGACGGCCGAGGACCTGGCCGGGCTGTTCAACGACTGAGCGAGTGCCCCTAGAGGCGCCTCAGGCCGCCGCCCGGGCGGCCCGCGGGCGCGCGGCGGCCTGGCCCCTGAGCCAGCGGCCCAGCTGCTTGCCCTTGCCCTTCCACCAGCTGTCCTCATCGCTGCCATGGCGCCACCGGAAGGTTACGGCCACCAGAACGAAGACGCCCCCGACGAGCTGCAGCCAGGAACCGGAGGCCGTGTAGATGAGCACACTGATCATTGAGATCAGAATCGACGGCAGCGCCAAGGTCATGAAGACGCTATTGGCGATGTAGCGGCGGCGCGTGCGGGGCACGGAGAGGACCCGGACCAGGTCGAAGTAGATGCACACGACGACGAGCCCTTGCCCCAGGATCATCAGGAGCAGGCCAGGCGGTGAGCCGGCGAATTGGACAAGCGCTTCCAGCCCCGAGTTCATGAGATGTTCCTGAACACGGCAGGGCCCGGCCCCGACCTGATCAGCTTCCAGGAATCAAACATGCGGTCCCCCCGATAAGTTGCGCTGCTCCGCCGGCCGACCGGACAGGCTCCCCCTCACAAACACCGCCGAGGGAAAATCACCGTCGCAGCCAACCAGGGTCATCTGCCACAGCAATTCAAGCCATCAGGCCACCCGGAAGTCCCGAGAGGCCGGTACGCGTCTTTCCGGCGCCGCCTACCTGAGAGTCCCCGGAAGTACTGAGTTCGACGTCGGATGTCACTCGTTGCCGCGTGGCCGCCACACCACGAGGGCCTGGGAACGCGCCCGGGGACGCTTGCCGCGGGCCAGGCTGACGACATCGCCGGCCGTTCCGGCCGCGAAAATGCGCGAGTCCAGCGGCTCGCGCCGTCGTCCCAGCGCCTCGGTCAGCTCGATGACACGGCGCTGCAGGGCCGCCACCTGGTTCTCCAGCTGAAGGATCCTCTTGATGCCCTCCAGGGAGACACCCTCATGCGAGAGCCGCTGGACCTCGCGAAGCATGTTCACGTCCCGTTGCGAGTAGCGCCGGGACTTACCGGGTGCGCGGCTGGGTGACACGAGGCCCAGCCGGTCGTATTGGCGCAGCGTCTGCGGGTGCATGTCCGCCAGTTCCGCGGCGACCGAGATGACGAAGATCGGCTGGTCGAAGTCGATGGCCATGGCAGGATCCCGTTCTTAGAGTCGGGCCTTGGCCGACAGCTCCGCGCGGACATCCTCACCGTTGGTGGCCGCGGCGAAGGCCTTCACGGCGTCCTCCGCTTCCTTGTTCAAGCGGCGCGGAACGGCGACGTCGATGGTCACCAGCAGGTCGCCGGTGGCCTTGGCGTGCTTGACGCCGCGGCCCTTGACGCGGAGCGTGCGTCCGGAGGGAGTGCCCGCCGGCACACGGACCCTGACCGTGTCGCCGTCGAAGGTCGGGAGTTCGATGTCGGCGCCCAAGGCCGCCTCCGGGAAGGAGACCGGAACATGGATGCGGAGGTTGTCGCCGTCGCGGACGTAGAAATCGTGAGGTTTCACGGAAACCGTGACCATGAGGTC
>JAODMV010000328.1 GCA_025464875.1 Arthrobacter sp.
CGGGGCCAAGGAACAGGCGATCCGGGAGCTCTTCGATCTTTCCGCCACGCATTACTATCAGATCCTCAATGCGCTCATTGACACCGAGGATGCGCTGGCCCACGATCCCATGCTGGTGAAGAGGTTGCGTAGACTACGTACGTCACGCCAACGTGCCCGCACTGCACGCCGTTTGGGTTCAGACGCGTAAAGCGCAGCCGGAAGCCGGGTTCCGCCAAGGAATCCGGCCTCGGGCACTTCGTATGAAATCAGCAAGGACGTCGTTTAACCATGACCAAATACGCTCGGGATGAATTTGATCGGGTCCCTGAGACCTCCACACGGCAGGGTGTCCACCGGACAGTTGCCGAATCCCGCCGCCGCAGCCTGGTGCCCATCCTGGCCGTCGGCTTTGCGGCGCTGGCCATCGGCCTCGTGGCCTTCCTGATCCTGCCGAAGCTCGGCTTCTCCTCCGCCGGGGAGACCTCGGCCCTGGCGACGGACCAGGCCAGCGCCCCGGCATCGCCGGTGTCCGCTGCGACGAGTCCCGCCGCGACGAGTCCCGCCGCGACGAGTCCTTCCGCCTCCAGCCCGGCCAGCGCAACGCCCTCGGCCACCCCCCGGGCAACCACCGCCGCCGTCGACAAAACCCAGCCCGTAGCGGTCTACAACGGGACAACCACCGGCGGGCTGGCGAGCCGCGTGGGCGGAACCGTCTCCTCCGCGGGGTGGGCCCTTGGGCCGCTGGGTAACTGGGGCGGCGTGCCGCAGCAGAGCTCCGTCATCTTCTACAGCAGCGCGGCGCAGAAGGGCAACGCCGAGGCCCTGGGGTCACTGCTCGGGATCCAGGCCGTCGTGGAATCAGCCGAGTTCAACATGCCCCTCGTCGTGGTGCTGGGGCCTGGCTTCCGGTAGCCGGGGCCTGGCTACGTCTGGAAAACTATTCGCCGCCGCTCTCCGCCGCGGTGTCCACGCGCGCGGGAGGCTGTGGGTAGAGTGTCTGCGAACTTGGTTCGCATTCCGCGGCGCCCATCGAGGTGCGTCGCCCGCAAGCTAGCTGAAGGCGTGGACACAATGGCATTGGGCACCGTCAAATGGTTCAACGCGGAAAAGGGCTACGGCTTCATCACGGTGGACAGCTCCGGGGACGATGTCTTTGTGCACTGGTCGGCCATTGTGGGGGAGGGCTACCGCGCCCTGGACGAGGGCCAGCGGGTGGAGCTGGAAGTCGGCGAGGGCCAGAAGGGCCCGCAGGCCGAAAGCGTCCGGCCCGCCTAGTGGCAGCCGCAGCACGCGCCCAGCAGTCCGCCCGGCAGGACGCCGCCGGCCGCCGGAGGCGCACCGTGCGGCCGGGCCTCGCCGTGGCGGTGGGCGCGGTCACCGCGCTGGCCCTGAGCGCCTGCCTGGGGCCGGCGGGCAGCGCGCGCGTGACCGGGGCCGAAGCCGGCGGTGACGGCACCTTGCGGATCGGCCTGATCCTGGATAATACGGGGCGGCAGAGCTTCCTGAACGCGCCCCAGCTGGCCGCGGCCAAACTTGCCGTCGAGGAAATCAACGCGGCGGGCGGCCACAAGGGCAAGCCGGTAGTGCTCCTCCCGGAGACGGTCGGCACCGACACCGCCGCCCAGGCCAGGGAGCTCGTGGCGGCCAAGGCCGACGTCGTGATCGGCCCGACCGACTCCAGCCGCGCCCCCGGCGCCATCGATGTACTCTCCAAAGCCAAAGTCACCCTGATTTCACCTGCGAACTCGGCCGCGGGGCTCAGCAAGTACAAGAGCGGTGGCTACTATTTCCGCACCTCGGCGGCCGGCGTCGCGCAAGCGTCCGTCCTCGCCAAGCTGGCCAAGGACGGCGGGGCCAAGGCCCTGGCGGTGATGCATGAGGAAGGCAGCTACGGCCAGGAACTGGCCGCCGCGGTGACCGCCGCCGCGCAGCGGGCCGGCCTGGATCCCGTGGTCGACGCGGGGTTCAGGCCGGGCCGGGCCCGGCAGGCGGCGGCTGCCGTCAAAGCAGCGGCCCCCGACGCCGTCGTCCTGATCGCGCGCGAGGATGCCCAGGGCGCCATCGCCGAGCTGAACAACGCAGGCCTGCCGGGTGAGAAGCTCATCCTCAGCGACGGCGCCGTCAACCAGTACGGTTCCGGCCTCGGCGCCCGGGCCCTCGACGGCGCGCGGGGCATCCTTCCGGGGGTGTTTCCCGCCGTCGACTTCCAGGCCCAGCTGGTGTCCGTTGATCCCGGCCTGAAGGACATGACCTTCGCCGCCGAGACTTATGACGCCGTCAACCTGGCCGCGATCGCGGCCGCTGCGGCGGCGGACGACGCCGGCACGTCCATCGCGGCGGAGCTGGCCGCCGTGTCCGGTGGAACCACGCAGCGCGCTCACGACGCAGGACCAGCCAGCGCAGGGCCGGACGGCGCCCGGCCGCCCGGCGGGCTCACGGCGTGCGAGTCCTACGAGGAATGCCTCGGCGTGATCCGGGCAGGGAAGCGCCCCGACTACGACGGCGAGTCGGGACGGGTCAACTTTGATTCCAATGGCGACGTCACCGAGGCCAACTACGTGCTGTTCAGCTTTGGCGCGGACAACACGGCCATAATGAGCGGCAGCGAAACAGCCAGCAGCAGCGTCGACTGAACGCGTGCCTGCCCGGACCGGGACGTTACATGACCGCGGCGCCGTGCACTGCTTGCACTCTCCCCGGGGGAGTGCTAATTATTGACTTAGCACTCCCGAGTATTGACTGCTAAGACGACGCCCGGTTCCGGCCGGCAGCGAAGCGAGGCAGCCGGTTCAGGAGCAAAGAAACACCTAGCTGGGGTGAGATCTGGACCCCTGCGGCATACAGAGGCCGCAGGACAAGGATCGTCCGTCGCGGGCACCACAGCAGAGGTTCATTCTTAATGACTGTCCCGAAAGGACTACTGCCGTTATGGCCAAGATCATTGCATTTGATGAAGAGGCACGCCGCGGTCTTGAGCGGGGCCTGAACATCCTCGCCGACGCCGTCAAGGTCACCCTCGGCCCGCGTGGACGCAACGT
>JAODMV010000350.1 GCA_025464875.1 Arthrobacter sp.
TTGGCGTTGCCGGTGCCGTCCAGCTGCATGCGCTCGAACTTGATCCCGGCGACCTTGCCGGGTCCGTCGGTGTTGCCCTCGGCGTCGTGGATCTCGACGGGGCTGTGCAGGAAGTGCAGGTGCAGCCGGCGGGAGGACGGAACCTCCGCCTCGGCGTGCTCCTCCACCAGCCAGTTGGTAAGGGTGTTGACCATGGTTCTGATCTGGTTGTTGCCGCGGATCGCCTCATCCGAGGCTTCGTCGAACTCGAAGTCCTCCGGATACAGGACGATGTCCACGTCCTTGGCGTGGCTGAGTTCGCGCAGCTCCAGCGGGGTGAACTTCACCTGGGCCGGGCCGCGGCGGCCGAACACGTGGACGTCGGTGACCGGGGAGTTCTTCAGCGCCTGGTAGACGTTGTCCGGGATTTCCGTGGCCAGCAGTTCTTCGGGGTGCTTGATCAGCATGCGGGCCACGTCCAGGGCCACATTGCCGTTGCCGATCACCGCGATCTCCTTGGCGTCCAGCGGCCACTCGCGCGGAACGTCCGGGTGGCCGTCGTACCAGGAAACGAAGTCGGCCCCGCCGAAGGAGCCCTCGAGCCCGATGCCCGGGATGTCCAGCTCCGCGTCCTTGACGGCACCGGTGGAGAAGATCACGGCGTCGTAGAAGGCGCGGATATCCCGCAGGCTCAGGTCGCGGCCGTAGGTGACGTTCCCGAGGAACCGGATGTCGCCGCGGTCCAGGACCTTATGCAGGGCGTTCACGATGCCCTTGATCCGGGGGTGGTCCGGGGCCACACCGTAGCGGATCAGGCCGTACGGCGCCGGGTACGCCTCGAAGAGGTCGATGCTGACCTCGAAGTCGCCGTCCTTGACCTCGTTGGACTTCGTCAGGATGTCCGCTGCGTAGACGCCGGCCGGTCCGGCGCCGACAATCGCAACACGGAGCGGACGTTTGGACGTGGATTCGGCCGTGTTGGACACCCGGAGCCCTTCTGAGTCTTAGAGACTGCGCCAAGCATGCAGCGCACAGTCTTCCATTCTAAATGTCCGCCGGAATGCGTGGCGCCGGCCGTGCCAATACCCCCGGATCACGGGGCGCGAAGAGTAGGAATAGGCGCAGCGCGGGTGGTGTTATTGATCTTGTGCCTAAACCCGACGGATCGCTCTCCCCGGCCCCGCTGACCACCCCGGGTGCCGCGGCGTCGGCCGGAAGCCCCCAGCCCCGGCCCCCCGCCGTTCTCAAGGCCGTGGACAAGGAAACGACGGCGGGGATCCTGTTCGGCATCGGCGCCTACGGACTGTGGGGGCTGCTGCCCCTGTACTTCTTCGTCCTGCATCCTGCCGGCGCCGTCGAGATCGTGGCCAACCGGGTGGTCTGGTCGCTGCTGTTCTGCGTCCTGCTGATCACCGTGACCCGCTCCTGGCGGGTGCTGGCAGGCGCGTTCCGGAACCGCACCGTGCTCGGCCCGCTCGCCATCGCCGCCGGGTTGATCGGGGTGAACTGGCTGACGTACACCTACGGGGTGACCACCGGCCAGGCCGTCGAAGCCTCGCTGGGCTACTTCATCAACCCTCTGGTCTCGGTACTGCTCGGCGTCTTTGTCCTGAAGGAGAAGCTGAGGCCGCTGCAGTGGGCCGCCGTCGGAACCGGCTTCGTAGCCGTGGGTGTGCTGACCTTCTCCTACGGAAAGCTCCCCTGGATTGCCCTGACGCTCGCGCTGAGCTTCGGGCTGTACGGTTTCGTCAAGAAACGCGTGGGCCCGCGGGCGGACGCGATCACCAGCCTCACGGTGGAGACGATCGTGCTCGCGCCGCTGGCTGCCGCCACCATGGTCTTCCTGACCGTCACCGGAGCAGCCACGCTGGCCGCCAACGGGGCGGGACACTTCTGGCTGCTCGTGGCCTCGGGCGTCATCACCGCCGTGCCGCTGCTGTTCTTCGGCGCCTCCGCCCGCCGCTTGCCGATGACAACGATCGGCCTTTTGCAGTATGTCGCCCCGGTGCTGCAGTTCATCGTGGCACTGGCGGTGTTCAAGGAAGCCATGACGACGGACCGCTGGATCGGCTTCGGCGTCGTCTGGCTGGCGCTCCTGCTGCTGACCGTTGACATGCTCCGGACCGCGCGGAAGAACTCCGTGACGCGCAGGCTGGCCCGCGCCGCCGCCTGACGGACACACTGCCCGGGGCCTCGCGACTCACCGGCCCCGGGCACGGTGGGCTAATGTCGTGGGTGGACCCTGGAAGTCGGAACTAAGGAATGCTAGTGCCAGATACGGACGTAGAGACCCCGCCCGGGCCGGACATCGTCTCCCTCGGCTTCGAAAGCGACGGAATCCTCCGCCTCAGCTGGGCCAGGGGCGTCGTGATCGACGCGCCGAACGCGCAACTGGCCGTGGACCGGGTCAACGAGATATGCCAGGGGCGGCGAGCGCCGCTGCTGATCGACATGGCGACCACGGCGTCCGTGAGCCGGGCGGCACGCACGGTGTTCGCCCAGCCCTGCGATGCCTCTGCGATTGCCCTTCTCGGATCGTCGCCAGTGGACCGTGTCCTGGCGAACTTTTTCCTGGGCGTCATTTCCTCGCCCGTGCCGACCAAATTCTTCACCAGCAACGCCGATGCGGTTCGCTGGCTGACCTCGCAGGGCAATGACGGGGGCTGAGGATGACCGCCGTTTCGAGGAACTCGTGGACGGCATTGTCGTACTCTCCTCGGGCGATCTCTCGAACCGCTTGCCGGTTTCGCCGAAGAGGGACGGGATCGACGCCGTCGCTACCGGGATCAACCTGCTCGCCGAAGAGCTTCAGAGCATGTACGAAAGCCTGGAAGCGCGCGTGGCCGAACGCACCGTCCTGCTGGAAGCGGCCAAGGCGGAACTCCGCCGGGTCATCAACACCGACGAGCTGACAGGCCTCGCCAGCCGCTCGCTGTTGCGGGAGAAGGCGGCCGAAGCCGTGGCGGCCGCCGAGGGGGGCAGGCAGCCTGCGCTGATCCTCCTGGACCTGGATTCTTTCCGCTTGATCAACGACAGCCTGGGCGCCGCGGCGGGCGATGCCGTCCTGAAGGAGGCCGCCTTGCGGCTGAGTGCCGCGGCCGGGCCGCCACATGTCATCGCCCGGCTCGGCGGCGACGAGTTCGCCGTGCTCGTTGAGGACCGTGAGCCGGACAGCGTACTGCAGATTGCCTCCCGGCTCAGCGAAGCGCTGAAGGACCGGATAGCGGCCGGCGGCATCGCGCTTGCCGTGACGGCAGGCATCGGGGTGCGGTTCGGGGAACCAGGGCTGGATGGCGAAGAACTCATCCGCGACGCCACCATCGCCTTGCACGAGGCAAAAAAACGCGGCAGGGACAACACCCAGGTGTTCTCCAGCGCCATGCACGATGCCGCCAAGCAGCGGGTCCATCTGGTAGCGGACCTGAGGACGGCGCTGGTCTCGGAGCAGCTCGAATTGGAATATCAGCCGATCGTCGACTTGCGCAGCGGCAAGATTGCGGGCACCGAGGCCCTGATCCGCTGGCGGCACCCCACGCTGGGACTGCTGGCACCGGATGCGTTCCTGGATGCCGCCGACGAGGCCGGACTCACCGTGGAAATCGGCCATTGGGTCCTCTCCCGGGCCATCGCGCAGACCGGGCAATGGAATGCCGCGCCCGGGCTTTCGCGGAACTTCAGCACGCACGTGAATCTCGCGCCGGCCGACCTGCACCATGTGGATCTGGCCCCCTATGTTCAGGGGCTCCTTGGGCAGCATGAGGTGGACCCGCAGCAGCTATCCATTGAGATCACCGAGACGGCGATCATGAGGGGCGGCCCCGAAGTCGCGGCGACCATGCGATCGCTCAAGGAACTCGGCGTCGCCATCGAGATTGACGACTTCGGCACCGGCTACTCCTCGATCAGCTACCTGCGCGCCCTTCCCGCCACTCAAGCCAAAATCGACAAGTCACTCATCGATGGCCTGGCTACCGACGGGCAGCAGGAACAGTTTGTCGCGGCGATTCTGCAGTTGATCCATTCGGCCGGGCTGGTCGCCGTCGCAGAGGGAATCGAGCACCGCGAGCAGGCGGAAAAACTGCAACAGTTGAACTGCGAATTTGCCCAGGGATATTTCTTCAGCCGGCCCTTGCCCGTAGCGGACATGACAGCTCTCTTGATGGGCGCGGACGGGTCCGCCGGATGAACGGGTCCAGGACGGATGCCGTGCCTGCAACCGGGTCCGGCAGCCCCTGTCTGGACTTCGAGCCGGCCGTCCTGGCCGGCAGCCCCCATAGCGATACCGTCCTGGCCACCACCCCCGGGGGGGATACGGCGGGACAAGCTGGACCCGGAAGGGCCGGATCGACGGCGAGGTGCAGGCGATAGCCGCCGCGAAGGGCGTCCTCGAAGGAGGCTTCAGCCGCGGATGCCCTGCGGGTCCGGCCGGGGATCCGCGGGGCGGTGGGTGTTGACGATTTCGACGGCGTGCTCGGTTATCCAGGCGACCAGCGGCATCAGCAGCGCAACAAGCTCGCGGCCGCGGTCCGTGAGGCTGTAGTCAACCCTGGGCGGGATGACGGGCTGCGCGTCGCGGCGGACGAACCCGTCGCCTTCGAGGGTCTTGAGGGTCTGGGCGAGCATCTTTTCGCTGATGCCCTCGGTCCGGCGGCGCAGCTCGCTCCAGCGCTGCGGGCCCTCGGACAGCGCAACCAGGATCAACACGCCCCACTTGCTCGAGACATGATCGAGAACGGTCCGGCTGGGACAACCCGCCGGGAATATCCCGTCCGGAAAGGGACGGGCAGGGCGGCCGGGCGGGGAACTTACCTTCATACCGGTACCTTACCTTGAAGTGCGTACTCTCTTTGGGGAAGTAATCCGAAGCGGGTGCGGTTGGCACTGGTGACAGTCATCCCACTGGTGAAAGGACAACCATGACTATCGTTATCACCGGCGCCACCGGACAGCTCGGCCGCCTTGTCGTTGAGGCACTCCTCGACCAGGACGTTCCCGCGGAACAGATCGTGGCCGCTGGCCGGGACCTGAGCAAGCTGGACGACCTTGCCGAGCGCGGTGTCCAGGTCCGCCGGATCGACTTCGACGACGTCGATTCCTTGCGCCAGGCATTCGCAGGTGCCGAGAAGGTACTGCTTGTCTCCGGAACCGCGGTCGGCCAGCGCATCGAGCAGCACCGGAACGCCATCGAGGCCGCCAAAGAATCCGGTGCCAAACTGATCGCGTACACCAGCATCGCCGGCGCCGACCAGACCAGAATCCTGCTGGCTGCTGATCACCAGGGGACCGAAGAGATCCTGCGGAAGTCCGGCGTTCCCTTCATGTTCCTGCGCAACAGTCTGTATCTGGACAACTACACCGGCCAGCTTGCCTCCTACGTCCAGCACGGCTCAGTGCTCGGCAGCGCCGGCGACGGCCGTCTGAGCGCCGCGACCCGGGCCGACCTCGCGCAGGCGACCGCCGCAGCCCTGCTCAGGGAGGACCAGGCCGGGAAAATTTACGAGCTCGGCGGCGACGTGCCGTTCACCCTCGGCGAGCTGGCCGAAGAAGTCAGCGCCGCCACGGGCACGCCCGTGAATTACCAGGACCTGCCCGTGGAGCAGTACGCCCAGGTCCTGACGCAAGTCGGACTCCCGGAGCCGGTCGCCGCCGTCTTTGCCGACAGCGACCTCGGCATCGCCCGCGGCGATCTGCACGTGACCAGCGGAGACCTCAGCGACCTCCTCGGCCGGCCCGCAACGACGATGCGCGAGGCCATCCGAGTGGCTGCCGCAGCAAGCAACAACGCCTGACCCGCCCAAAGTGGCGCCCGGCCGCTCTTGGCCGGGCACGGGTTCCAGGGGCGGGGCCAACGGAAAAGCCGCGGACGCAGTCCGCGGCTTTTCCGCTGTTCGGGGGCGTTCCGGCACCGCGGGGCTGGCCCTCGGGCTGGCCCGCGGGTACGGGGCGCCCGGTGGCTTGTTAGGCGTTCGCCCGGATGGCGGCGGCCAGGACCTCCAGGCCGTCCAGCAGGAGCTCGTCGCTGATGACCAGCGGCGGCAGCAGCCGGATGACATTGCCGTAGGTGCCGCAGGTGAGGATGATGACGCCCTCCTTGAGGCAGGCGGCGGCCACAGCTTTGGTCAGCTCCGGGTTTGGTTCCTTGGAGCCAGCCTGCACCAGTTCGATGGCCAGCATGGCACCGCGGCCCCGGACGTCACCGATGACGGGCTGTCCGGTGGCGAGTTCGCGCAGCCTGCCGA
>JAODMV010000107.1 GCA_025464875.1 Arthrobacter sp.
CCATTCGGGCCGACGACACCGATCTTGGCCCCCGGGAAGAAGGACATGCTCACGTCGTCGAGGATAAGTTTTTCGCCAACGGCCTTACGGGCCTTGGTCATTGTGTAGATAAATTCCGCCATGCCTACAAATCTAGTGGCTTGGCCCGGATAACTCACATTCCGGGAGCCTTCGCTGGGCGACCGGACGCACGGCCACTGCTGGCCGAGGCAGGCGACTCAGCCGGCTGCACCGACGAGGCATGCGCCCTCCGCCAGTGCCGGCAGCGCGCTGACGACGACGTTGCCCTGCCGAAGCTGGGCAACGACGCAGCTCTCCCCCGCCCTCACGGCGGCTTCGACGGCATCGGCATCGAGGCCCGTGGGCGTCCGGCTCGCGGTCACTTCCACGGCTTCGGCCGCCACACCCGCGTCGGCGAGCGCGGCCCGGATCTGCTCGGTGGCGGGTAGTCGCCCGCCTGTGACAGTATCCGCCAGGGCCGCCTCCACTTTGGCTTTCATGTCCGCCGCCACCGGGTCCGCTGCAGCAGGGTCCGGCTGGGTGCCGGAGCCGCCGGCCGGCGCCACGCCCCCGCCCGCCGGGGCCGAGGCGGTTGCGGCCGGCGCCGTGGCGTTTCCGCCGCTGGCGTTGTTCGGTGCCGAGCAAGCAACGGTAGACGCCAAAGCCAGGGCCAGAACTCCAAGAGCTGCAGGGAACCTGTAACGGGCACCGAACCCCTCGCTCGTGGCGGCAAGGGGCGCCGTCCGGCCTCTGCTTGTTCTGGCTCGCATCATCCGGCAATTCTGCCACGCGGCGGTGGAGGTCCGGCTCCCAACCTAGGGGTTCGACGGGTTCGTTCGGGCATTGCGGGGTGAACGGGTTCAGGCTGCGGCTCCTTTCAGCTCTCCGGTCTCCTCATCGACTTCCTGCACCTCGCCGCTCGCTTCATCAACGAACACGGCAGGCGGGTCCGACGCCTGGTCGTCCCCGTCCTCCGGCGCCTGGGGTTCGTCCGGGCTGTTGTCATGGCCCGCTGTGGCGGCGGCCGGCTGCCCCGGGGCTGCTGGATTGCCGGCGCCGGCCATCCGCGTGAAGTTCGCGGACCCCCACATCAGGTCATGCCCGACGGACTCGGCGTCGATTTCCGCCACGTGGTAGACCCTGCCGTCCTTTTCCCAGCTGCGCATCTTCAGCCTGCCGATGACGATGACCCGCTGGCCTTTCTTGATGCTGCAGCCGACGTTGCCGGCCAGCTGGCGGTAGCCCTGGACGGTGAACCAGTTGGTGTTTCCATCCACCCATGCGCTGGAGGCCCGGTCAAAACGCCGCTCGGTGGAACCCAGGCGGAAAGACGCCGTGGCCACGCCGCCGGGGGTCGTCGAGCTTCTGATCTCCGAGGCGACGAAGCCTCGGACCGTGATGTTGTCACTCATTCTTTCTGTCCTGTCTCGAATTGTTCTGCCCTAGCAGGCACTTCCAGCTTCCCGCCGGGGGCAGCCCGCCGCGAGGGACGGAGCGCGCCATGTGGAAAACCAGCGAACGACAGCGCCGCCGGGCACGCCCGCAGCGCCGCCGCGAGAATCCCTGCGCAATCTTGACCGTCCCCAGCCGCAACGCACTGTAAACTTTTGGAGGCGCACCCGGCAGCAGCGGGGTGGCACGCCGACGTGCCCCAGTAGCTCAGGGGATAGAGCAGCGGCCTTCTAATCCGCCGGTCGGGGGTTCGATTCCCTCCTGGGGCACAAGAATGCGGCTCTGGCCTGCGAATGCGCTTCGCAGGCCAGAGCCCCACACCGGCAGATGAGAGCAGCACCGCCTGTTCAGCGGGCGGGCCGGGCACTAGATCCAGTTGTTGTGTTTGAACGTGACGTACAGGATCAGGCCCATGCCGATCATCAGACTCAAGGCCATCGGGTAGCCGAAAACCCAGTCGAGTTCGGGCATGCTGCGGAAGTTCATTCCGTAGATGGTGCCGATCAGGGTGGGGGCGAAGAGGATGGCGGCCCACGACGAGATTCTCTTGACCTGCTCATTCTGGGCAATGCTCGACTCCGTCAGGAGACGCATTTCGTCGTTCTGCCGCTGGGCCACGAGGGCCGCGTTGACGGCCAGCGCATTCTGGAGCAAGGCGCGGAAGGCCGTGATCCGTTCGCTCAGCCGCAGGGTGTGGTCCAGGACGTCCCGGAAGTGGTCCTGCAGTTCGGGGTCCGGCCGGTGATCCGGCGCCCCGGCCCGCAGTGACTGCAGGATCGCGGCCAGCGGCGCCGTCGCGCGCTGGAACATGATGACTTGGCGGGAGAGTTCATAGATCCTGCGCGACACACCCGGATCCGCGGCGAAGAGCTCGTCTTCGATTTCATCGACGTCGGTCTCCAGGCCGGCGGCAACGGGCTCATATTCGTCAACGACCTGGTCCAGGATCGCGTACAGCACAGCGTGCGGCCCGAGCGCCAGGAACTCCGGCTGGGATTCCATCCGCCGGCGCACCCGGGCCAGATTCGGTGACTCGGCGTGGCGGACTGTGACGACAAAGTCAGGACCGGCGAAGACATGGATCTCGCCGAACTCAACCTTTTCCACATCGTCGAGGTAGCGGGCCGGCCGCAGCACCAGGAAGAGCGTGTCGCCGTAGTGTTCGAGCTTCGCCCGCTGGTGGCCGGCGAGCGCGTCCTCGACAGCCAGGGCGTTGAGTTCAAATTCGTCCGCGACCGACCGCAGCTCCTCCGCGTCCGGCCGGTAGAGCCCGATCCAGGCCATGCCCTGCCGCTGCCGGAGGACGAAATACGTCTCGTCCAGGCCTTCCGGATCCGCGGTCCGGTAACCGTCCACGTACACGGCGTTGTCAATAATGGTCACGGCCGCGCCTCCTCCACAAGCCATCCCTTGGCTGGAACGCTATACCGCGCCCGGCCTGGTGAACAGACGGAACATTTCCTACCGGCGCTCGCCTCCCGGGACTAAAATTCCGCGTAGGCCGCTTGGCCGATTACCTTCCATCCTGGAGGCAAAAATGTTGGGCGAATCCGGTGTCCAGGCGACCCTGCCCGCGGCCGACCTGGAGCGGGCCAGACAGTGGTACCAGGAGAAGCTGGGCCTGACCCCCGCCGAGGAAACCAGCGCGGGGATTCGATACGAGGCCGGGAGCGGGACCGGCTTCCTGGTCTATCCCACCCCCAACCCGAACCGTGGCGGGCACACCCAGATGGCGTTCCGCGTCCCCGCTCTGGGGGCGGAAATGACGGCACTCGGGAGCGCAGGCGTTGCCTTCGAAGAGTACGACCTTCCCGGCTTCAAGACCACGGACGGGGTCGGGAAATCGACGGCCTACGCGTCGCTTTCTTCAAGGACAGCGAGGGCAATATCATCGGGCTCGCGGGGAACTCCTGAGCCGGCCGGGGTCGCCCAACCCGGCCCCTGGTTCCGGACACCGGCGTTTCGCCGGCCGGATTGCCGCCGGGCCGCCGGCACCTGCCTCATTTACGATCAGCATGCTTATTATTAACTTGTCGTGTGGGCAACCGGAGTTCTCCGGCCTGCCTCACCGCAGCAGCGACAGCTGCGCACCGGCGTTGCCGCTCTTCCCGCTTCGGCGGATCGACGATCGAAAGGAACAGCCGCCATGACCCAGACACCCCGCGATTTCGACCCCATCGAGCCGGCAATCAACCAGCGCACGGGGTCCGCGCCAGGAGGGGCTTCCTCCGGCTACACCGCCGACGCATCCGCGGTGCAGATCCCGGGCGGCGGACCCGGAGCCACGCCAGCGGAGCCGCGGACCGACCCGGTGACGGCTCCCCCGCCCCAGGAGAGGCCCGAGCCGGCGGCCGCCGGGCCGGAACGGAGCCAGGTCACCCGGGCCGGCATGGTGTGGGCGGCCGTGGCCAGCGCATTGGTGGTGCTGATCCTGCTTATCGCCTTCATCCTGCAGAACCAGGACTCGGTGCTGGTCAAGTTCTTTGGTCTGCAGGGTGCCGTCTCGCTGGGCATGGCCCTGTTCATTGCCGCAGTCGGCGGCGGGGTGCTGGTCGCCATCGCCGGAGCCGCCCGGATCATCCAGCTCCGGCTCGCGGCACACCGCCAGCGCGTGAAAGCCGGCGGACACCGCTGACACCTCCCGGGCGCAGCTGTCGTCGCCTCAGGGCAGGGTGAGGATGAGCGGGCCGTCGGCCGTGATGGCCACGGTGTGTTCGCTGTGCGCGGCCCGGCGCCCGTTCGCCGAGCGGAGCGTCCATTCGTCGTCGTCGTGGAAATAGTCGTCGCTGCCGCCCAGGATCAGCATCGGCTCGATGGCGATGACCAGCCCTTCGGTCAGCTTGATGCCCCGGCCGGGCCGGCCGTCGTTGGGCACGTGTGGCTCGGCGTGCATGGTGCGGCCAATCCCGTGGCCGCCGTGGTCGGCGAGCAGCCCGTAGCCGGCCCGGCGGGCGGCCCCGCCGATCGCGTAGCCGAGGTCCCCCATCTTGTTCCCGGTCCGGGCGGCCTCAATTCCCCGGGCCAGGGCGGCGTCCGTGGCGTCGATGAGCGCCTGGTCCACCGGATCCGGCGTCCCCACGATGAAACTGACGGCGGCATCGCCGCACCAGCCGTCCAGGAAGGCCCCGCAGTCCACGCTGAGCAGGTCGCCGTCCTGCAGCCGGTAGTCGTTCGGGATGCCGTGCACCACGGCATCGTTGACGCTGGTGCAGATCACCCCCGGGAAGGGGACGGACGCCCAGCGCGGGCGGTAGTTCAGGAAGGCCGGGGTGGCTCCCGCGTCGGAAATGGACGCCGCCGCGATCGAGTCGAGCTCCTTGAGGGACATGCCGACGGCAGCGGCTTCGCGGACCCGTGCCAGAGTGGTCGCCACCACCCGCCCCGCCTCGCGCATCAGGGCAATCTCTTCCGGGCTCTTGATCATGGACATGGGGCTCCCTCTCAGATCACCGGGCGGGTGGTGACCGGCTCATCCGACTTGCTGAACAGCTGCTTGGTCTTCGGGTCGAGGAAGATCAGGTACAGGGCAAACAGCAGGGCGATGATGGCGGCGGCGTTGCGGGCCAGCGCCAGCGCCAGGCCGAGATCCGCGGTCTGCAGGTAGGGGAAGACGTCCAGCTGGTCCGAGATCGCGTAGACCATGAAGAAGGACACGATGAAGTACAGCGCCTTGACCTGCCAGTCGTCCCGGATGCCGGTGACGGCGAACAACGGAATGAGCCAGACGATGTACCAGGACTGGATCATCGGGGCCAGCACGACGACGGCGGCGAACGCCAGGGTGAGGCGGCGCATCAGGCGGTCGTGGTCTCTGCGGAAGATCTGCCAGGCGACGATTCCGACGGCGAGCAGCTTGCCGGCGTCGTACACCCATTTGGCCAGGCCCCAGCCGTCGAGTCCGAAGGCGTTGGAGATGGAGGCGACGACCAGGCCGAGCAGGCCGACGGGCGCGTACCAGATCCAGATGCTGCCCGGGGCGGACAGCCCGTTGATCCAGCCGAAGCCGAAGCCGTTGACCAGGCTCATGGCGTACAGCAGCCCGAAGCTGATCCCGGCGGTGAGCCCCCAGAAGACGAACTTCCGCGGCCAGCTGGCGTCCTTCCCGGCCCAGAGCAGGCCGATGAAGGGCAGGAAGACCACGGTGATGGGCTTGACCGCGATGGACAGGGTCACGAGCACGAGGCCGAGGATGACCCGCCGGGTCGCGCAGTAGTAAAGGCCGGCGAGGGCCAGGCCGA
>JAODMV010000108.1 GCA_025464875.1 Arthrobacter sp.
CCAGGTCGTAGACGGCCGGCATGAGCTTCTTGCGGGCAAGGTCGCCCGTGACCCCGAAGAGGACGAGCGACGACGGCCCGGCGATGCGGTTCAGGCGGCGGTCCCGCGGATCCCGGAGCGGGTTGCGTCCCGCCGGCTTCCTGCCGCCGTTGTTTGTATCTGGCATTATGCGTGCGTGCCTTAGCTTTCCGTTGAGGTTACGGCCTGGCCGGCGAGCGTCATCACGAGCTCCTGCAGCTGGCGGACGCCGGCGGGGCGGTCCGTGAGGTGCAGCCGGAGGACCGGGCGGCCGTGGTCGCTGAGGACCTGGGCGTCCCCGGCGGCCTGGGCAGAGATGAGTTCACCGAAGGTGAAGGGGCGGCCCGGGATGGGCAGGTCCGTCGCGGACGCCGCCGTCACCTGCAGGAAGACGCCGACCGCGGGTCCGCCCTTGTGGTACTGGCCGGTGGAGTGCAGGAACCGCGGGCCCCAGCCGAAGGTGACGGGCCGGCGGCTCTGTGCCGCCAGCGGGTCCCGGATGCCTTCCAGCGGGGCGTACGCGATCCGGTCGAGGTAGGCCTGGACGCTGAGGTAGCCGTCCTCGCCGAGCTCTGCAAGCAGGGCGCCGACGGCCTCGGCCGCGGTCGCGGCACTGCCGAGCCAGTCCCCGCCGCGGACCTCGATGGCGCCGTCGGTGAAGTCGGCGGGCGTCGGTTCCGGCTGGGCGTCCAGCAGTCCGCGGGCTGCCACCTTGGCGGCTTCGACGTCGGGCTGGTCGAAGGGGTTGATGCCGAGCAGGCGGCCGGCCACGGCGGTGGCGAATTCCCAGGTCATCATCTGGGTCGCGAGGCCGCCGGCGATCGCCACCTCGTTCTCACGGAGCTCGACGTCGGCGTCCGCCGCGACGAGCCGGATCACCAGCACATCGGGAGCGCCGAGGGTGGCCTCCGGCGAGGAGGGTCCGGCGACGACCGGCAGCACCCCGGTGCCCCGCTTGCCGGTGGACTCGGCGATGAGCTGTTCCGCCCAGTCCGCGAAGCCCGCGATCCCCGAGCCGTCCTCGGCGATGACGACCTTGTTCCGCAGCGGCTTGGTGCCGCCGAGGGCGCTGCCGAGGGCAAGCCCGATGTTGTCTTCGCTGTCCTCGTTCAGGATTTCCGCGGCCTCTTCGGCCTCATCCAGGAAGGCCTGGATGTCGACGCCGGCGAGGCCGCTGGGCACGATTCCGAAGGCGGTGAGCGCGGAGTAGCGCCCGCCGACGTTCGGGTCCGCGTTGAAGACGGCCCGGTAGCCGGCCTCGCGGGAGGACTTGTCCAGCGGCGAGCCCGGATCGGTGACGACGATGATCCTGCTCCTGGCATCGATCCCGGCCTCGGTGAAGGCGTGTTCGAAGATCCGGCGCTGCGAGTCCGTCTCCAGGGTCGAGCCGGACTTCGAGGACACGACGATGGCGGTTTCGGCCAGGCGGTCCGCCAGGGCGGCGGCAACCTGTTCCGGGTCGGTGCTGTCCAGCACGGTCAGCTCGACGCCTGCGGTTCCGGCAATGACCTCCGGGGCCAGCGAGGAGCCGCCCATGCCGCACAGGACGATCCGGGAGACGCCCTCGGAACGCAGCGCGTCGCGGAGTTCCAGGATGGCCGGCACGAGGGGCTGGGAGACGGTGGCCGCGTCCACCCAGCCGAGCCGGACGGACGCCTCAGCCTCGGCGTCGGGCCCCCAGAGGGTGGGGTCCTTGGCGAAGATCCGGGTGGCGACCCGGTCCTCGAGGAGCGCTGGCAGGTTCTGTTCGTGGGCCTGTCGGGCGGCGCCCGTGGCGTCGTAGCTGAGTGTCGTCATGGCGGGTTATGCGTCCTTCCGTGCAGCGGCGAGGGCTGCCTCAACGTCGCCCAGCAGTTCGTTCCAGCTTGCCACGAACTTGTCCAGCCCTTCGGACTCGAGCACGGCGACGACCTCGTTGTAGGAGATGCCGAGGGCGTCGAGCGCGTTGAGCGTGGCGTTCGCGTCGTCATAGTGGGCGGTGATGGTGTTGCCGGCAATGACGCCGTGGTCGAACACCGCGTCGAGGGTCTTCTCCGGCATGGTGTTCACGACGCCGGGGGCGACGAGCTCCGTGACGTACATGGTGTCCGGGTACGCCGGATCCTTGACGCCGGTGGAGGCCCACAGCGGGCGCTGCGGGAGGGCGCCGGCGTCGGCGAGGAGTGCCCAGCGCTCGGTGGAGAAGAGCTGCTCGTAGACCTGGTAGGCCAGGCGGGCGTTCGCCACGCCGGCCTTGCCCTTGAGCGCGCGGGCCTCGTCGGTGCCGATCGCGTCCAGGCGCTTGTCGATCTCGGAGTCCACCCGCGAGACGAAGAAGGAGGCCACGGAGTGGATGCGGGACAGGTCATGGCCGTTGTCCTTGGCCTGCTCCAGGCCGCTCTGGAAAGCGTTGATGACGGCCCGGTAGCGCTCGAGGGAGAAGATCAGCGTCACGTTCACGCTGATGCCCGCGCCGATGGTGGCGGTGATGGCTTCGAGGCCCTCGAGGGTGGCGGGGATCTTGATCAGGACGTTGTCCTTGTTGACCTGGCCGTGGAGCTCCTTGGCCTCGGCGATGGTGCCGGCGGTGTCCCAGGCGAGGCGGGGGTCCACCTCGATGGATACGCGGCCGTCGACACCCTTGGTGGCAGCGGCCACCGGGGCAAAAAGATCGCAGGCGTCGGCCACGTCGGTGGTGGTGATCGCGAAGACGGTCTCCTCGACGCTGGCGCCGGCTGCCGCCATTTCCTTGATCTTGGCGTCGTAGTCGGTGCCGGTGGTGATGGCCGCGTGGAAGATGCTCGGGTTCGTGGTGACGCCCACGACGTTCTTCTCTTCGATCAGCTTGCGCAGGGAGCCGGTGGCCAGGCGTCCGCGGGAGAGGTCATCGAGCCAGATGGAGACGCCGGCGTCGGAGAGCTGCTGGGTGGGGGTGGTGTTCATGTTTAACTCCTGAAATTCTCGGTCCTTGAATACTGAAGGGGTGGGTCAGGAAGACAGGCTGGCGAGAGAGTCCCTGGCTGCGGCGGCGACCGCCTCCGCGGTGATGCCGAATTCCTGGAAGAGCCGCTTGTAGTCCGCCGAGGCGCCGTAGTGCTCGAGGGAGACGGAGCGGCCGGCGTCGCCGACGAAGTTCTTCCAGCCCAGCGCCAGGCCCGCCTCGACCGAGACGCGTGCCTTGACCGCGGCGGGAAGGACGGCCTCGCGGTAGGCGGCGTCCTGCTTGTTGAACCATTCCACGCACGGCATGGACACCACGCGGGTGGGGATGCCCTCGGCCTGCAGGGCCTCGCGGGCCTGGACGGCCAGCTGGACCTCGGAACCGGTGCCGATCAGGATGACCCGGGGCTCGGCGGACTTGCCGTCCGCGGAGGCCTCGGCAAGCACGTAGCCGCCCTTCGCCACGCCGGCGGTGGAGCCGAAGGTGTCGCCCTCGGCGTCGCCCTCGCCGCGGGCGTAGGTGGGGATGTTCTGCCGGGTCAGCACGATCCCGGCCGGGTTCTCGTGGTTCTCCAGCATGACCTTCCAGGCCGCGGCGACCTCGTTGGCGTCACCCGGGCGGACGACGTCCAGTCCGGGGATGGCGCGCAGCGAGGCGAGCTGCTCGACCGGCTGGTGGGTCGGTCCGTCCTCGCCCAGGCCGATGGAGTCGTGGGTCCACACGTACAGGGACGGGACGCCCATCAGCGCGCCGAGCCGGATGGCCGGGCGCTGGTAGTCGCTGAAGATCAGGAAGGTGCCGGAGAACGCCCGGGTCGGCCCGTGCAGGGCGATGCCGTTCACGATCGCGGCCGCGGCGTGCTCGCGGATGCCGAAGTGCAGCACCCGGCCGTAGGGGTTGCCGTTCCAGGCCCTGGTCTGCTTGGACGCCGGAACGAACGAGGGCTCGCCCTCGATGGTGGTGTTGTTGGACTCGGCCAGGTCGGCCGAGCCGCCCCACAGCTCCGGCATGACCGGGCCGATCGCGTTCAGGACCTTGCCGGACGCGGCCCGGGTCGAGACGTCCTTGCCGGCGGCGAAGACCGGCAGGGCGGCGTCGATCTCGGCCGGCAGCTTGCGGGCCTGCACCCGTTCCAGCAGGGCGGCGCCCTCGGGGTTGCCGGCCTGCCA
>JAODMV010000375.1 GCA_025464875.1 Arthrobacter sp.
AGGACCTCCGCGATCGCCTTGGTGAAGGCCGGCGCGAGGAGCAGGTTGGCCGGCTTCTCCGCCGTGGCGTAAGCCTCGGTGATGTCCTTGAGCAGCTCCGCACGGATGATGCAGCCGCCGCGCCACAGCGAGGCGATCTGGTCCAGTTTCAGGTCCCAGCCGTATTCCTTCGCGGCCGAGGTGAGCATGTCCAGTCCCTGGGCGTAGGAGACCAGCTTGGAGGCGTACAGCGCCTGGCGCACGTCCTCGACGAAGCCTTCGGGAACCTCCACGGCGGCTTCCCCGCCGGCCAGCAACTCCTGGGCCAGCTGGCGCTGCTCGGCCTGGGAGGACAAGGCGCGGGCGAAGACCGATTCGGCGATGCCCGACGTCGGGGAGCCCAGTTCGAGCGCCGAGATGACGGTCCAGCGGCCGGTGCCCTTCTGCCCGGCAGCGTCCACCACGACGTCGACGAACGGCTTGCCGGTCTTCGCGTCCACGTGGCCGAGCACCTCGGCGGTGATTTCGATCAGGAAGGACGCGAGCTCGCCCTTGTTCCACTCTTCGAAGATCTTCGCCTGCTCCGCCGGTTCGATCCCCGCGCCGGAGCGCAGGAGGTCATAGGCCTCGCCGATGACCTGCATGTCCGCGTACTCGATGCCGTTGTGCACCATCTTGACGAAGTGGCCGGCGCCGTCGGTGCCGATCCAGGCGCAGCACGGCTGGCCGTCCACGTGGGCGGCGATTTTTTCCAGCATCGGGCCGAGGACGTCGTAGGACTCCCTGGATCCGCCGGGCATGATGGAGGGGCCGTTCAGCGCGCCCTCCTCGCCGCCGGAGACGCCGACGCCGACGAAGTGCAGGTCCTTGGCGGCAAGCGCCGCCTCACGGCGGCGGGTGTCCTCGAAGTGGGAGTTGCCGGCATCGATGATGATGTCCCCGGGCTCCAGCAGCGGCTCGAGCTGCTCGATCACGGAGTCGACCGGCTTGCCGGCCTTGACCATGATCAGCACGCGGCGCGGCTTCTCGAGCGAGTCGACGAGTTCCTGAAGCGTCTCCGTGCGGACGAAGTCGCCCTCGTGGCCGTACTTCTCCAGGAGCGCGTCGGTTTTCTCCACGGACCGGTTGTGCAGGGCAACGGTGAAGCCGTTCCGGGCCAGGTTGCGGGCGAGGTTTGCCCCCATCACCGCAAGGCCGGTGACACCGATATGTGCTGACATCAAAAACTCCAATTCATTTCTGTGCACCGAGTGCAATTCGTCCCGCACATGCTGCGGAACAGGCTTCTTGGATCAGTGGCTGTCAATAAATCTTATGTACGCCCGTGGGCTACGGGAAAGCAGTGCCCACGTGGCGGAAAACAGCGCGTCACAAACAGTCTATGATTTCCTGGGCCTTCTCCGCCGGTCCCGGCTCGATCGGCCTGCACGGCACTATGCTTACGACTATGCCAACGAGCCTCCACCATCGTGCCATCGAGCACCTCGGGACCCGGATCGTCGCGGGCGAGCTTCCGGCCGGTCACGTCATGCTGGCCGAGCAGCTCGAAGAGGAACTCAACGTCTCCCGCTCGGTGATCCGTGAGGCCGTCCGCGTCCTGCAGTCCCTCGGCCTGGTCGAGACCACCAAACGGGTGGGCATCCGGGTCCTGCCGGCCAACCGCTGGAACCCCTTCGACCCGCTCGTGATCCGCTGGCGCCTGGCCGGCGAGGGCCGCGGCGCGCAGCTCCGCTCGCTCGCCGAGCTGCGCACCGCCGTCGAGCCGGTGGCGGCCGAACTTGCCGCCATCAACGCCCCGGATGAGCTCCGGCGCGAGCTGGTGGACGTTTCCCACGCCATGCGCGACGCCGGCGAGGCCGGGGACGTGCCGCGGTTCCTGGAGCTGGATATCCACTTCCATTCCCTGCTGTTGACCGGTTCCGGCAACGAGATGTTCGCCAATATGGTGGGCCAGGTCGCCGAAACGCTGACCGGGCGCACCATTCACGGCCTGATGCCCGACCATCCGCGGGAAACGGCGCTGCGGTGGCATATGGAGGTGGCCGAAGCGATTGCCGCCGGGAACGCGACGGCCGCGCGGGAAGCCTCCAGCAAGATCATGCGGGAAACCATCTCGGAGATGGAGCCCAGCTGGCAGAACCAGCCCCGGGTGTTCGTTCCCCTCCAGCGGCGCTAAGTCCCGTTCCCGGCGCCGGTGACCGGGCCGCCGCGAATCGTCATACTTTGGAAGCCGGTCAATAGGATGGACCCATGACCCCAGTTGAGACCATCGTTGCGATCGCCGTCCCCCTTGAAGCAGAGCAGGTGGAGCGCATCCGCGCGGTGGATCCCTCGGTCACCGTGCTCTATGAGCCCGGGCTGCTTCCGCCCGAACGGTACCCGGCGGACCATGGCGGAGACCCCGGCTTCCGCCGCACGGCGGCGCAGGAGGAGCGCTACTGGGAGATCCTGAACCAGGCGCAGGTGCTGTATGGCTTCCCGAACGAGAACCCGGCCGGCCTGGCGCGCATCGCCGCCAGCAATCCGCGCCTGCAGTGGATCCACGCGATGACGGCCGGCGCCGGCGGCACGGTGAAGGCCTCCGGTCTCGATACCGAGTGCCTGAGCAAGCTCAAGATCACCAGTTCGGCCGGCGTGCACGCCCTGCCGCTGGCAGAGTTCGCGGCGCTCGGCATCCTCAACGGCTTCAAGCGCAGCGCCGAGCTGGCCCAGGACCAGGCCGCCAAACTCTGGCCCGAGGTGCGCAGGCCCACGCGGCTCGTGAACGGATCACACCTGGTCATCACCGGCCTCGGCGAGATCGGCCTGGAAACGGCCCGAATCGCCCGCGCCCTCGGGATGACGGTCAGCGGCACCAAGCGCACGGTGGAACCCCTCGCCGGCATCGAGGAAGTGACGGACAACGAGGGCCTGGCCGGGCTCCTGGCCGGCGCGGACGCCGTCGTCAACACCCTGCCCGGGACGCCGTACACGGAGAAGCTGTTCAACCGCGCGATCTTCGCCGCGATGAACCCCGGAACCGTGTTCGTGAATGTCGGGCGCGGCACGGTGGTGGACGAGGCAGCCCTGCTGGAAGCCCTCGACAACGGGCAGGTCTCCTATGCCTGCCTGGACGTCTTCGCCGTCGAACCGCTCCCCCAGGCCAGCCCGTTGTGGAACCATCCCCGCGTGATGGTCTCCCCGCACACCTCCGCCCTCAGCGCGGCGGAAAACCGCCTCATCGCGGAACGGTTCTGCAGCAACCTGCGCACCTTCCTCGACGGCGGGGACCTCCCGCACCTCGTGGATCCGGTGCACTTTTACTAGTCGCTGACGGACAAGACCGGTTTCGCATATCCGCGTATCCACGGTATATTCATAACAAGCCTTCCACCGCGGCATCCCCCAATAGTCGCGGTGGAAGGCTTTTCCATTGCCGGATCCGGCCCGCTCCCGCTACCCGGCGTCCGCGATGGCCTCCCGCAGCCGCCAGCCGCCGCCCAGGCCGTCCCGGATGAGCTCCATGGTGGTCAGTGCCGACCCGTGGTTGCGGCCAAGCCTGGCCTGGATCTGCCAGACTTCCACGTCCACCCGGCTCAGGCCCTTCGGCATCCGCCGCTCCGCCTCCCACCAGCTCACCCGCTCGAACCAGCGGACCGGCTCGGCCCCGATCATCCATTCGCGGCCGCCGCGCACCACCGCCGTGGGCCGCCCGTCCGGGCCCGTCTTCACCATCACGTGTTCCATGGCCGCAACAGTAGGGCGGGGCTCCGACAATTTGGCCAGTTGTTCAGCCGCCTCCCGACGGGCCGGCTCGGGCAACAAAAAACCCCGTCGTTCCTGGCCTCACGGCCCGGAACGACGGGGTTTTCCTTGGTGGGTCCTACCGGGATCGAACCGATGACATCCACGGTGTAAACGTGGCGCTCTACCAGCTGAGCTAAAGACCCAAACCGCGGTTTCAGCACTTGAGCGCTTCAACCAACGAACAGCAACTGTACCGGATGCAGGCGGCAGAACGCCAATCGGCTGAGCCACCCGGGGGCGCCGGGGACCCGGCGGCCGCCGGAGGCTCAACGGGCCGGGCTCACGGCGCGCGGTTACAGCCCGAGCGGGCTCACAGCGGCGGCAGCTCCGCAGCGAGCCAGGTCAGCGCCCCGCTGACCCCCGCGTGCAGTTTGATGGTGGCCAGCTGATCGCCCCTGGTCTGGCCCCGGTTGATGATGACCACGGGCTTGCCCTGCTTGGCCGCGTGGCGGACAAAACGCAGTCCGCTCATCACCGTCAGGGAGGACCCCGCCACCAGGAGCGCGCCGGCCCGGTCCACCATGGCGTAGCAGCGCTCCACCCGGTCCTTGGGCACGTTCTCCCCGAAGTACACGAAGTCAGGCTTCAGCGTGCCGCCGCAGGCGGGGCAGTGCGCCACGACAAAGCCTTTGATGAGACCGCCGTCCTCGACCGTGGCGTCGGCGTCCGGCGCCATTTCGACCACACCGGCGGCGAGTGCCCGCTCCAGGAAGCCGGGGTTGAGTTCTTCCAGCACGCCGGCGAGCAGCCCGCGGCTGTAGCGGCGGTGGCACGCCAGGCAGACCACCTGATCGAACCGGCCGTGGAGATCCACGACATTGATGCTGCCGGCGTCCTCGTGGAGGCGGTCCACGTTCTGGGTGATGAGTCCGGTGAGCAGTCCCCGGTGTTCCAGCCGGGCGGCGGCGGCGTGGCCCTCGTTGGGATCCGCCCGGCGCAGCTCGGACCAGCCGATGTGGTTACGGGCCCAGTAGCGCTGCCGGTTCTCCGGTTCCGCGACGAATTCCTGGTAGGTCATCGGGGCCCTCGGGGCGGCGCCGGGTCCGCGGTAGTCCGGGATGCCGGAATCGGTGCTCAGGCCCGCCCCGGTCAGCAGCGCAAAGCGCTCACCGGCGAGGACACCGTGGATGTCCTGCAGCACCTCGAGTTCATCGTGCGCCGGGCCGGCAGCCGCGACCGGGGGCAGGCTGGCGAAACCCGTCATTCCGATCCCGGGTCGCCGCTGCCTCACCGGTTCAGTTCCCGCCGAGTCCCGCCAGGGCGGCACGGTACCCGGCGAAGTCCCGGGCCTGGCCGCGGGGGTTCACCACCACGTAGCGCACCATGCCACTCGCGTCGATGATGAAGGTCCCGCGCCCGGCCATGCCGCTGTCCGGATCAAAGACCCCGTACCGGTCGGCGACCGCGCCATGGGGCCAGAAATCGGCCAGGAGATCGAAGCCGTAGCCTTCCTTCTCCGCGTAGGCCCGCTGGGCGAACTTGCTGTCCACGGACACCGCCAGCACGGTGGCGTCGGCGTCCTCGAAGAGGGCCAGGTTGTCCCTGATTTCGCACAGCTCACCGGTGCAGATGCCGGAAAACGCAAACGGGAAGAACACGATAACGACGTTGCGGCCCCGGAGCTCCGAGAGCCGCACGGGTTCGCCGAACTGGTTGGCCAGCTCGAAGTCCGGCGCCGGCTCGCCGACGGCGGGAACGGCTGCCGTATCGGCCGCCAGCCCGGCGCCGGCCTGGTGGACCTCTTGGGTCACTTGTTCTTCCGCGTGACCAGCCGGGTGGCGCTCCAGTCCCGGGAAACGCCGGCGGAGGTGGTGCAGTGCAGTCCCGCGGTCGGCGCGGCGTCCTGGATGTCCGACGGCGACACGTAGCCGACCCGTCCGGACTTCGGGGTCAGAACCCAGACGACGCCGCCCTCGGTCAGGGTGGTCAGCGAGTCGACAAGGGTGTCAACGAGGTCCCCGTCGCCGGACCTCCACCAGAGAATGGCGGCGTCGACAACTTCGTGATCGTCCTCATCAAAAAGTTCCGACCCCGTGAGGTCTTCGATGTCGTCACGCAAGTCGAAGTCGACGTCGTCGTCATAACCGAATTCCTGAATCAGATCCCCGCTCTTGAAACCCAATTTTTCCGCCACATTTACCGAAGTGGCGGCGTCGGCCTCACTCACGTGTTACTCCTATGCTTAGTGATTTCAATGTCTCCAGTGATTTTCATTACTCCAAGCCAACACCCTTTGCGCCTGCGCTTCAAGCTGTTGGCACCGCGATCCACCATATTCTGCGTCACACGGCGTGATCCGAGGTCCGCCGGGCGGCTCTCTGTCACACCACCAGTATGCCCGGGAAATACGGCAGTGCCCCTATGCGACGGCTACGCATCAACCCGCTGTCGGAGCTAGAGTGGCAGGTGACGACTATGCCCGCAAGGGGCAACCGACCCCTGATAAAGAAGGCATAGTTGTGATTGGACCTTGCCCGGCGCACATGACCGGGCTGTTGTAACCGATATGTCGCACACGTCGCGTTCACGCCGGGCAGTTACCCTGCCGGAGCTGAGGGTGCCGATGAATGCGCTCAAAGAGAGGTTGGACGTGGCTGCAGGAGAAGAAACCTCCCATATCCTCAGCGGGTTGACAAACCAGCTGCCTGATCGTGATCCGGAAGAGACCGCCGAATGGCTGGAGTCCCTGGACACACTGATTCAGGAACAGGGCACCGAGCGTGCCCAGTACATCATGCGCAGCCTGCTCAAGCGGGCCGGCGCACAG
>JAODMV010000005.1 GCA_025464875.1 Arthrobacter sp.
TCGAACTGCGTCCACTGGTCGTAGGCGGTGCGTACCGGAACATCCACATCAATGGTCTCTTCAACGGTTTCCACTTGCTTCCTCCTTCTAATGAGGGGCGGCCCGCGGCGGCGGACCGCTGCCGGCGGCGTTCGCAGGATTCCGGTAGCCGCCGTCGCTGAAAACCCTAGGCCTGCTGATTGCCCATGTCCAGAACGATTTGCCTCACCGGCGCCTCGAATGCACACGGGCTTCCTTCCGGAAATCCCGCCTGGAGTCCCTGAACATGTGTAATTCCGGTCGGGCGGGGTACATGGCGTGTATAGGCAAACTCAACCGCACCTTGTGCTCTTGTGCCCGGACATACCGGAGGTCTGAGGTGAGCCGGAGATCATCTGAACGGTGGGGCCGGGCCGCCAGCGCTGCCGAACCCGTTTCCGTGGATGTGCTTGTCCCGACCTGCAACCGTCCCGCCGAACTGGCCGTCACCCTGGCAGGTCTTGCGGCACAGTCGAATCCCGGCTTCCGCGTCGTCGTCAGCGATCAGTCGGCCGGGCTGCCGGACTGGCAGCACCCCGCCGCGGCGGCCATCGCCCGTGTCCTGCAAGCGCAGGGCCGTCCGGTACTGCTCCTGCGCCACGTTCCGCGGCGCGGGCTGGCCGAGCACCGGCAGTTCCTGCTGGACCAGTCGGATGCGGACAAGTGCATGTTCCTAGACGATGATGTGTGGCTGGAGCCTGGGGCCCTGGACCGGCTGAGCGAGGCCCTGGATGAGCTGCAGTGCGGATTCGTGGGCATGGCCCCGCAGGGGCTGTCCTACCTCGATGACAGGAGGCCGGAAGAGACCGGCGTTTTTGAGCCATGGGACGGCCCCGTGGTACCGGAAGTCATCCGACAGGACACTCCGGGCTTCAAACGGTGGCCCCTTCACAGCGCGGCCAACCTCAGCCACCTCAGCGCGGACCTTGGCCTCCAGCCCGATGAATGGATGCCCTACCGGGTGGCGTGGTTGGGCGGCTGCACCCTGTATCGCCGTGAGGCCTTGAATGAAGCCGGTGGATTCCGCTTCTGGCCAAGGCTTCCTCCGGAACACGCCGGCGAAGACGTGCTCGCCCAGTGGCAAGTGATGGAGAAGTTCGGCGGTGCCGGAATTCTTCCCTCGGGTGCCGTGCATCTCGAATCGCCGACCACTGTCACGGACCGAAGAGTGGAAGCCTACAAGGTGCTTGGCGACGGCGAGCGGGACATCACAGCGGAAACAATAGGAAGGGAAACCGACTGGAAATGAACAACACCCCAAACCCGATCCAGATTCAAAAGTTCCTGGGAGGACTGGATTACCCCGCGGACCGCAAGGCCATACTGTCCAAGGCGAAGGAGTCCGGAGCCGACGACAACGTTCTTCGCGCGCTCGAAAGCCTTCCGGACAAGACATACGACGGCCCGACGGCGGTCAGTGCAGCGGTCTCGGACGCCTCTAGCTGAGCCTGCCGGCGCTCCGCGCGGGAGCCGGCCCTCCCAGCAGCGCGCCCCGCTCGCACGCGAGTGTGGCGCGGGCGCCCAAGGCGGGAAGGCCGGCAGGTGGCTGGCAACAAAGGTTGTCCGCCGGCCCTGGACTGACTGCCGAGGAGCAACGTCCCGGGTGGTCAACCTGGGCGGCTGGGGGATTGCGTCGCCCATCCTTCGCCGGCGCGGGCAGCCCGTGCCCGTGTCGGCGGGATCAGTGTTTCTTGAATGCGTCCTTGACTTTTTCGCCCGCCTGCTTCAGGTCGGCCTTGATGTGATGTTCTTTTCCCTCCGCCTTCAGCCGGTCGTTGCCCGTGGCCTCGCCGGCAGTTTCCTTGGTCTTCCCGTGGAGCTTCTCGGCGGCGTTGTGGATCTTGTCAGCCAGTCCCATGATGATCTCCTCTGTAGGCGGTCGCGGCGGCGAGCGTGCCGTCGGAGCCGACACTTAATTGTAAGGACGGAGGCCGGGGGCGGCCACTGTCCGCGTCGGCGCCGGCCGGCTACCTCCTGGACTCCTTGCTACTAAACCCTTTTCAGTTGTCGGGCCGGGTGGGATCATGCGTATATGGGCGAAAATACTGATATTCACACGGATTTGCCTGCCGCGGACGGTGTGGGAAAGAAGATGCTGTCCGGGCGCGGGGATGACTACGGGAATCCAACCACGCAGCAGTTGCGCGTGGTGGGCCGGCGCCGCCGGGACGCTGAGGAAAAACTCGAGCAGCACCTGCAAGAAGCACGGGCAAAGCACTGAAGGCGGCGGGTTAAGCCCGATTAGTTAGGCGACGCCGGCGGCCCGGCGCCGCACTGGTGTGCGCCCTCGTCCCGACCCTACCGATGCGCCTCAAGACCCCGCGGTCGAGCCCCTAAAGGGGCCGACGACGACTGGGGGTGAGCCCAGGTCTCAGGGGCTCATCGCCGCCGGCCCGCCCAAGGGCCGCAGCTCACGCGCGCGGGAGCGGGTCCGCCAGCAACAGCATCAGTGGCCCTCCAAGGGCCCAGAACCAGCGCTGGCCACCACTTGAATTCTAAGACTCCGCCGGGCCTCGCGGAGGGGTCAGCATCACCTTTTTTCCGCCATGCCGGCCGGCCGGCCCAGCGGCGCGCACACGGGGGCGCTCCTTGAATCCGCCGGGCCGGGACCCTAGGGTAGTAAGCAGGCTTGCTAATTTCGGAGTCTGCAAGCAAGGAACCACCCCAGATGAGCGATCAATCCCCGAGGAGTTCTACACATGCCCAAGGACAGTAACGCAGTCATTCCGGGAGCCCCCGGCCAGGAGCCGCCGACGGTGGAGGAGCCGCGAACACCGCACGAACCGCTCCCGCCCAAACCGGACCAGCAGGGGCCGGAGGCAGTGTCGCCCACCGGGTCACCCACGGGAGCTCCGGTAAATTCCAGGGCCCAGTCCGGCGCCTATCTCACCACGGCCCAGGGCCTTCGGCTCCAGGACACCGACCATTCGTTGAAGGCAGGCCGACGGGGCCCCGTGCTGCTGCAGGACCACCATCTGCGCGAGAAGATCACCCACTTCGACCACGAGCGCATCCCGGAACGCGTGGTCCATGCCCGCGGCGCCGGGGCGCATGGCACGTTCCGCTCCTACGGCACGGCGTCGAACATCACCCGTGCGGGCTTCCTGGCCAAAGATGTTGAAACCCCCGTCTTCGTTCGGTTCTCCACCGTCCTTGGCTCCCGCGGCTCAGCGGACACCGTGCGCGACACCCGTGGCTTCGCCACGAAGTTCTACACCGACGAGGGCACCTTCGACCTCGTCGGCAACAACATCCCGGTATTTTTCATCCAGGACGGCATCAAGTTCCCGGACATTGTCCATGCGGGCAAGCCGCATCCGGACCGCGAAATCCCACAGGCGCAGAGTGCCCACGACACTTTCTGGGACTTCGTCTCACTGCACACCGAGGCGCAGGCCCACACCATGTGGAACATGTCTGACCGCGGGCTGCCCCGCTCGTACCGGACGATGGAAGGATTCGGCGTCCACACCTTCCGCCTCGTGAATGCCGAAGGCCAAACCAGTCTGGTGAAGTTCCATTGGAAGCCGAAGCAGGGCGTCCATTCGCTTGCCTGGGAGGAAGCCCAGATTATCAACGGCATGGACCCGGACTTCCACCGGCGGGACTTGGCGGACGCCATTGAGGCTGGGGCCTTCCCGCAGTGGGAACTCGGCGTGCAGGTCTTTCCGGACACGGAGGAGGAGTTCTTCGAGGGAATCGACTTGCTGGATCCCACGAAGTTCGTTCCCGAAGAGCTGGCGCCGGTCCAGCCGATCGGCATCATGACGCTGAACGCCAATCCCGTGAACTACTTTGCGGAGACCGAACAGGTGGCCTTCCACCCGGGCCACCTCGTGCCGGGGATCGACGTGACTAACGATCCGCTGCTGCAGGTGCGGCTCTTTTCCTACCTCGATACGCAGATTTCGCGGTTGGGGGGACCCAACTTCGGCCAGATCCCCATCAACCGGCCGCAGGCCCCCGTCAACGACATGCTGCGCGACGGCATGCACCAGACCGCGGTCCATGGGGGAGTCGCGCCATACCACCCGAACTCGCTCGACGGTGGCTGCCCCTTCCTGGCGGGGAGCGACGTCGGCGCGTTCATCGATGTGCCCGAAGAACTCGCGGCCTCCATCAAGGAGCGGAAGTCCCCGGCCTCCTTTGACGACCACTACAGCCAGCCCCGCCTCTTCTTCCGGAGCCTGAGCCCGGTGGAGCAGGACCACGTGATCCAGGCGTACACCTTCGAACTCGGCAAATGCTACGAGAAGGCCATCCGGGAACGCCAGCTTCTTGCCCTCGCAAACATCGACGCCGAACTGTGCGCGGCCGTCGCTAAGGGCCTGGGAATGCCGGCGCCGGAAGCCACGGAACAGGTCGCCGACGCCGCCCTGAGCCCCGCGTTGTCCCAGATCGGCGGAACCTGGCCGGTGAAGGGCCGAGTTGTGGGGATCGTGGCCGACGAGTCCAGCGACCTGGAGACAGTCCGGACCGCGCGCGACGCGCTGGACGCGGCCGGAATCGTGCCGTTGATCATCGCGCCGTCGGGCGGGTTCCTGGGTGCCGACGGCGGGGTCGCGGTTCAGCGGACCTACCTCACTGCCCGCTCCACCGAGTTCGACGCCGTGCTGATGGCCGGGTCCGCCCAGCCCGCGGCCGACGCCGAGCCGGGACTTGACGCGAAGGCCGGCGAGCCCGGAACGCCGGCGGACCCGCGCGTCGTGCTGCTGGTTTCGGAGTCATTCCGACACGCGAAGGCGATCGGCGGCTGGGGCGCCGGTGCCGCCGTCGTGGACGGGGCCACCATCCCGGAGGATGCGCCCGGCGTGGTCCTTGGTGAGAGTGCGGAGGATGTCGTCTCGCAGATCACGGAGCTGCTGGCGTCGCACCGGGCCTGGGAGCGGTTCCCGGCGGCCTCGGCCAGCTAGTCCGGCAAGAGAAAACCCGGGGGGCCCCTTCGGGAGCCGCCCGGGTTTTCTCCTGCCACACGCTAGAGCGCTTACTTCCCGGCAGGTAGGGTCATCGTGAACCCTGGTTGTCTTCAAACGGAAAGACGCGTTTCCAGTCGCGCTTCATGTCCACGACGGCCCAGCCCTTCGCGTTCGCCTCGTCAAGTGCCTGGTCCAACCGGCCGATGCGCGAGTGGCCGACGACCGCAGTTCGCACATCGGCCCACTCGCGCTCGGCGTCCGTGTGGTGCACGTGGCCCGTAAAACCGGCGCCTCTGTCGGCTGCGGTCCACTGCAGCATCGGGAGGTCGCCGTCGGAGTTGCCGCTGGCGATGGCCAGGGCGATGCCCGGATGCCGGAGTGCGCTCGAGAGGGCAAGGACCGCCGAATCGCCGGGGTCCGGTCCGGCCAGGAGGTGGCCGACGGCCAGCCCCAGCACGATGAAGACGGCAATTGCCGCAATGGTGACGAGGGCGAGCACTGCCAGGAGCTGCGGGAAGACCGCGACGAGCAGGAGCACCGTCGCCGCGGCCAGCGCCACCTTCGCTACCTTCGCGAAGGGCTTCTCGACCCGCTCCGCGACGCGGGGAAGGCAGGCGCGCACCACCGGTGAACAAATCGGCAATTTCCCGCAGGCATTTACGCACCTCGGGCTCATCGATGCCGCGATCACCTTGAACGACTGCTTGGACGACGCTTGCTTGGGCGACGCTGCGGATAAACCCGGCCGCTCCGGCCAGGGTGCGCGTAACGTGCCGCAATAACTTCCATCGCGGTCGCTTCTGAGGGGCGTTGACTTGCGGCTATGAGGAACTAGTCCCTTCCGCTGTCCCAGACTTGCCCGCCCTTTCGGCGTTTACCCTCGCGGTAAACGCCGCCCAGCCGTCGGCGAACTCTTTCTTCTTTTCAGCACTCTTAGCGTCCTGGACGGTGCTGCTCACGTCAGCTGATTCATCTTTGTCGGCCTTATCCGCCTCCTGGGCTGCGTACACATCGGAGAGGACATCCTCGACGGGCCAGCGGTTGACCGTTGCGTTCACAGCTTCGGCGAGCGCATCGAGTTCGTCCGGGCTGGGCTCGCGGGCGACGACGACGAGGGCTGTCGTCTGCGGCTTCAGCAGTTTTGCCGCGATCTGTGGCAGGGCGTCGAAGGCGACGGTTGCTGCGACAGTGTCGCCAATGGCACCGGCCGCGACGCCGGCGGCGAGTCCAAGGAGGACGCCAATCGGGCCGCCGAGGACGCCCACCAGACTTCCGAGCAGTCCGCCGGTCAGGGCCCCGATTCCGAACACCGGTTCGTCCAAATTCTTGATGGTGGGCGAGCCATCCGCGTCTGTTTCAATGACGGCCTCTGCATAGAGATCAATCTTGCCTTGGTCACCGAGTTCGCGGACCTTGCTCTGGGCCTCAAATACGCGGCCAGGGTCCGCAGGGGTGATGACGATAACGGAACTTTCCATCGGATGCCTCCTGGAGTGTTTGGATCCTCATTGAGGGCTGGTATCCACTTCAGGCGCTCCGCCGCGGGGTTTTATGGCTTCTCCGGCCGTTTCGACATACGGTCAACTTCGCTGAATGGTGTTGACTATCGGGGGGCGGGACACAACCCACATTAACTATGGTCCTTCGCCCAACCGCTGCATAGGGCTCGCACCGCATCCCGAAGCGATCGGCGGCAGGGCCCGCTTAGTCCTTGTCTAGCTCCGCCAGCAGGGATTTTGCTGCTTCGGCGATGTCATCGTAATCGTTCTGGGCGGCGCGCGTTTCGACGGCGATGACGCCGCAGCGGTGAAGCCGCTGGAAGTCGCCATAAGGAAACTTGTAGCGCCCTTTGGCGTCCGGCGCCGTCTCCTCATCTTCACCCAGGTGCCATTTGGCGTACTCGGCGAAGCCGTGTTTCTTGATGAAGGTGTTTTCCTGCTCGGTATCAGGGGCATGCTCGCTCCAGTCGTCGCGGACATCGCGGACCACTTTGGAGTCTTTGATCAGTTGCCGGGCGTGCCTCAGCGCCGACTTGTTGAGCTTGGCGGCCATTTTTTCCTCCTGCGCGATTGTCCCCGCTCATCCACTGCCAAGACTAGATCGGGCTCTGGGAACAGGACAGGGCTGCGGTGAACGTGGTGACGCCCGCAGGTGTTTGGCCCCGGCTCTGGACTATCCGTAGGTGGGCTGATACATCTGAAATGTCAGCCAGACAAGGAGCAACCGGCCGAGGCGGACCAACCCAGGGCAGCCCTGACAGGCGACACTCCATGAAACCAAGGAGGACGCGATGGCCCCGACGAATCAGCCGAATCAGCCGAAAGACGACCGCGCCGGCAGCGACTACGAACGCGGACCCAACCCGGCTCCCGGGGGCGACATCGACACCGGTGACCGCGCGGTCCCGCCCTATGAAGACCGGAAGCGCGAACGCGAAGAACCGGCCCTCGGCACGGCCCGCGCGTTCGGCAGCGCCCCGCCGGAGGAAAACCCGGACCGCCCACCGTCGCAGGAGGCCCCGACCGAACAAAGACCAGCCGACATGCCGCCGGAGGGCGTCGGTGAAAGCACCACCCGGCGCGGCGAAGACGTCGTCAAGGAAGAAGGCAAGGAACCGGGACGGATCGACACCGGCACCGATGAGTCGCCTGCCGAACGCCCGGCCGGCGAATCGACACAGCGCGACCGGACAAGCATCAAGCCAGGGAAAGAGGGCTGAAGCGGCGTCCGAGGACCGGCCGTCGTCAAGCCTTCGTGCGCATTGGACCACCGGCGGAACCAGGGGAGAGCCAGATGAGCGGCACGGACGCGTTTGCCATTCCCTCAGAGGTGAAGCTCGCAACTAAGGGCGGCAGGACGGAAAGCCGCCTGGCCCGCTGGCTTCTGGAGCACCGCGTCCAGCCGCCAGTGGGTCCGGAGGCGCCTGAGGCACATGCCCGGCCCCAGCCCTGGTGGAAGGTCATGTGCCTGACGGGCGTCGACTACTTCTCCACGCTGTCATACCTGCCGGCAATCGCCGCCATGGCCGCGGGCGCCTTGTCCCCGCTGGCGACACTGCTCATCGTCGCCCTCACCCTCTTCGGCATGCTTCCGATGTACCGGAGGATCGCCCAGGAAAGCCCGCACGGCCAGGGTTCCGTTGCGATGCTCGAGGACTTGTTGCCGTTCTGGCGGGGCAAGGTTTTCGTCCTGGTTCTGCTCGGGTTCGTGGCCACCTCCTGGATCATCACCATCACGCTCTCCTCGGCCGACGCCACGGTGCATATGCTGGAGAACCCGTATCTTCGCGACGTGTTGCACGGACAGGCCGTCCCCACCACGGTGGTACTGCTGCTCATCCTGGGCGCGGTGTTCCTGCTCGGCTTCACCGAAGCGGTCGCGGTCGCCATCCCCCTCGTGGTCGTGTTCCTGGTCCTGAACGCCGTCGTCATCGCCTCCGGCGTGGCGCGGGTGCTCAGCGATCCCGCGGTGTTGGAGGGCTGGACAGGGCAGCTGGCCTCACGTGGCGGCATCGGGGACATCGTCGGCCCGGCCCTTCTCGCGTTCCCGTTGCTCGTGCTGGGCCTGTCCGGTTTCGAGACCGGTGTCAGCATGATGCCCCTGATCGCTTCCGAGGGAAGGACTCCTGGAGAACGCTTGGCCTCGCGGGTGCGCAACACCCGCAAACTGTTGACCACGGCGGCGCTGATCATGAGCGTGTACCTGATCGGCAGCAGCCTCATCACCACCGTGCTGATTCCGGCGGAGAAATTCGAACCCGGCGGCGAGGCCAACGGCCGAGCCCTGGCCTACCTGGCCCACCAGCAGTTCGGCGACACGTTCGGCACCGTCTATGACATCAGTAGCATCCTGATCCTGTGGTTCGCCGGCGCCTCGGCCATGGCCGGGCTGATCAACATCGTGCCCCGCTACCTTCCCTCCTACGGCATGGCCCCGGAATGGGGACGCGCCGTGCGCCCCGTCGTGCTCGTCTACACGGCAGTCAGCATCTTGATTACCATCGCCTTCGACGCCGATGTCAATGCCCAGGCCGGCGCCTACGCCACCGGGATCCTGGCGATGATGGTCTCGGGAGCCGTGGCCGTCACAGTTTCCGCCCACCGCCGAAGGGAACGAGGCGCAACCTTTGCGTTCGCCCTGCTGACACTGATCCTGCTCTACGCGCTGATCGAAAACATCATTGAGAAACCTGACGGGCTCGCTATCTCGGCGTCTTTCATCCTCGGCATCGTCGTCATCTCCCTGGTCTCCAGGGTGGCGCGGACCACCGAACTGCGCGCGGACGTGATCCGCTTCGACGAGACCGCACGGCGGTTCATCACTGAATCCCTGGAGTACGACGGCGCGCTGAACCTGATTGCCAACCGCCGCCAGGCCGGGGACGTACGCGAATATGCCGAAAAGGAAGCGGACCAGCGGGGCAGGAACGCGGTGCCCGGCACCGCGGACGTCCTGTTCCTTGAGATCGACATCATCGACCCTTCGGACTTCGCCGGCGTCCTGGAGGTGAAGGGGGTCCAGGTCAACAGCCACCGGGTCCTCAGGGCACAGGCACCCGCCGCGCCGAACGCGATCGCCGCCATTCTTCTGGCGCTGCGGGACGCCACCGGTGTCTTGCCGCATGCCTACTTCGAATGGTCTGAAGGCAACCCGTTGGTGCATTTGATGCGCTACCTGCTGCTGGGCCGCGGCGACACGGCACCGGTGGTGCGGGAGATCCTGCGCGAGCAGGAGCACGATCCGGCCCGCAGGCCACGCATCCACGTCGGCTGACAAGAAAAGGGCGTCCACCTTCCTCTTCGGTGTCGAAGGGGATTGCGGACGCCACCGGCCCGACCCTGTGGATGTGGCTTCAGCCACGAGGGGACCGACCTCGATGTAGGGCTCGGTGCCGGCCCGCATTGTGCCCATTCGTCGTCCGGCCAGCCGGCGGGCGAATTCATCGTGAATGCCCCGCTGGACGGAAATCCGGTTGGCAGCGGTGCAGACCTGGCCGCCGTTGCGCATCTTGGCGATCATGGCGCCGTCGCGGGTCTTCTCCAGGTCTGCGTCATCGAATACCAGGAACGGAGCGTTACCGCCGAGTTCCATGGAGCACTGGAGCACTTGAGCACGTTGCCGGCTGCCTGGCGCAGCAGGTGCCGTCCTGCGCTGGTGGAACCCGTGAAGGAGAGCTTGCGGACGCGGGGATCGGCCAGGAGGGGGGACATGACCTCGCTGGTCGTGCTCGTGGTGATCACGTTGACCACGCCCGCCGGGGTTCCGGCGTCGACCATCAGTTGGGCGATTGCCAAGGCGGTGAGCGGAGTGAGCGTGGCCGGTTTGAGCACGGCGGTGCA
>JAODMV010000016.1 GCA_025464875.1 Arthrobacter sp.
GCCGGTGTAGTCCATGTAGTGCTTCAGGTCGCCGTCAACCAAGCGGTAGTAAGCGGCGTTGTCGATGCCCTTGAAGGACAGCGTAGGGCCCAGGTGGTTGCCCTCCGCGGTGTGGTTGTAGACCACGTCGAGGATCACTTCGATGCCGGCCTTGTGCAGATCGCGCACCATGGCCTTGAACTCCTGGACCTGGTGTCCGACGTCGCCGGTGGAGCTGTAGGTGTTCTGCGGCGCGAAGAAGCCGATGGTGTTGTAGCCCCAGTAGTTGCTAAGGCCCTTCTCCACGAGGGTGCCGTCGTTGATGAACTGGTGCACGGGCATGAGCTCGATCGCGGTGATGCCGAGCTTCTTGAGGTGGGCGATCACGGCCGGGTGGGCGACAGCGGCGTAGGTGCCGCGCTGCTCCTCGGGGATCTCCGGGTGCAGCTCGGTCAGGCCCTTGACGTGGGCCTCGTAGATGACCGACTCGTGGTAGGGGATGCGCAGCTGGCGGTCACCGTCCCAGTCGAAGAACGGGTTGATCACCACGCCGTGCATGGTGTGCGGCGCGGAGTCGGCGTCATTGCGCGACGCGGGATCGCCGAAGTTGTAGGAGAAGAGCGCCGGATCCCAGTCGATCTCGCCCTGGATTGCCTTGGCGTACGGGTCAAGCAGCAGTTTGTTGGGGTTGAAGCGGTTCCCGTTGTCCGGATCGTACGGACCATGGACGCGGTAGCCGTACTTCTGGCCGGGCTGGACGTGCGGCAGGTAACAGTGCCATACATAGCCGTCGACCTCGGTCAGCTCAATCCGGGTCTCCGTCAGGTCCTCCGCCAGCAGGCAAAGCTCCACCCGTTCCGCACGTTCGCTGAACAGGGCAAAGTTGGTGCCAGTTCCGTCAAAGGTGGCTCCCAGCGGGTAAGCCGTTCCGGGCCAGACTTCCATTTGTACTCCTCGTGCGTGGGGAACAATCTCTAGACAGACTACTGGTAAGTAGGGTTACTATTCGCGTCGGGGCGCAACACGCGCGTTCGGTTACGGCCCGCGCAGCACCTCCGGAACGGCATGGGCGATGTCGGTGGCCGTCAGGGGCCCCCCGGCCGAGGCGCGCCTGCCGGCGAGGCCGTGGACGCTGGCGGCCATCGCCGCGATGGCCGCCCAGCGCTCCGCTGGGCCGATCCCATGGTCGCTGAACATCCCGTCGTTCCCGCCCAGCTGCGCCAGGAGCGATCCGAGCACGCCCGCGAGGACGTCCCCGCTGCCGGCCGTGGCCAGCCACGGGGTCGCCTCGGCCTGGCTGAAGACCGCGCCGGACGGCGCCGCCACCAGGGTTGTTGCGCCCTTGAGCAGCACGGTCGCGCCGGTCAGCCCGGCCCCACGCCGGGCCGCGGCGAGCGTCGCCGCCTCCACCCCGGCGCGGCCCCGGCTGTCCCCGTAGCTCTCCAGCAGGGCGGCGAGCTCGCCGGCGTGCGGCGTCAGGATCAGGTGAGGGGCGAGTCTGCGGGGCAGGGCAGGCAGCGCCCCGGCGTCGGCCACGGTGGGGAGCCCGGTGGCCGCGGCTTCGCGCACCCGCTGTAGTTGCTCGTCGGCGCCTTCGTCGATGCCGGGGCCCACGAGCCAGGCCTGGACGTGGGTGTCCGCGGCGCTTTCCGTGCCGCACACCACCTCGGGGCAGGCCTGGCGGACCAGGTCCGCGACGTCCGGCGGCCCCAGGTAGCGCACCATTCCGACGCCGGAGGCCAGGGCGCCCTTGCACGCCAGCACCGCGGCTCCGGGGTACCGCCGCGAGCCGGCGACGACGCCCAGGACGCCGCGGGAATACTTATGCGAGCGCCGTGCGGGGTGGGGCAGGAGCCGGACAAGTTCGGCCGGGTCCAGCCTGCGCAGGTCCGCTTGCGGCAGCGTCCCTTCGATGCCAATCGGAATGAGCTGCACGCGGCCGGCGAAGTCTGCTCCGGGATCGGCCAGCAAGCCTGTCTTGGCGGCGCCGAAGGTCACGGTCACGTCAGCGGGCAGCACGGGGGCGTGCGCCTCTCCGCTGTCCGCGTCGACGCCGCTCGGTATGTCGCAGGCCACCACGAGACCGCGGCGGGGTTGCCGCAGCCGGTCTAGAAGTTGCTCCGCCAGGGCCGCCGCAGGGCCCCGCAGCGCGCCCCGCGCGCCGGTTCCGAGGACGGCGTCAATCACGACGTCGGCGCCCGCGGCGGCCGCCGCCAGCTCCGGAACGTTGTCCGCGGTGAGGGTGACGGCGCGGCCGCCGGCGCCCCTGAACGCCGCCAGCGCGGCCTCGTGGGCCTCCCCGGCGGTGAGCACCGCCGTCGTACGCATGCCCCGCCCGGCCAGCAACGCGGCGGCGAAGAGCCCGTCGCCGCCGTTGTTGCCCTTGCCCGCCAGCACGGTGACGCTGGAGCCGTAGGGCCGCTGCCCCCGGTTCCGCAGCTCGCGGATCACCGTGTTCGCGAGGCCGTAGGCGGCCCGCCGCATGAGAACAGCGCCCACACCAGAATCCAGGCTTGCGTCGATAAGCCGGTTTTCGGCCGCTCGTATCTGGGTTCCGGTGTAGGCGCTGATCATGTTTTCAGTCCATTCGCGGTGCAGTTGCCGGTGCTGGCGGAACGGTGGCGCTCAGCCTTCGGCGAGGACCGTCGCGGTGGCGATCCCGCCGTCGTGGCTCATCGAGAGGTGCCAGCGTTTGACGCCCTTCGACTCCGCCACAGCCAGCACGGTGCCCTTGACCTGGATGGTGGGCCCGTTCTGGTCCAGTCCGATCCAGCAGTCCTGCCAGTTCATGCCCGCCGGAGCGCCCAGCACCTTGGCCACGGCCTCCTTCGCGGCGAACCGGGCGGCCAGGGACCGCGTGTTCAGTTCACGCTCGGCGGGCACGAACAACCTGTCGCGCAGCCCGGGGGTGCGCTCCAGTTGCCGGCCGAACCGGTCAATGTCTACGACGTCTACGCCGATCCCAACGATCATGCGGTTATTCTACGGTCACGCTCTTGGCCAGGTTGCGTGGCTGGTCCACGTCATAGCCCTTGGCCGAGGCGAGTTCGAGCGCGAAGATCTGCAGCGGGACGGTGCTCAGCAGCGGGGCCAGGAGCGTGGGGGTCTCCGGGATGTAGAAGACGTGCTCGGCGTAGGCCTTGACCGCCTCGTCGCCCTCTTCGGCGATCACGATCGTCTTGGCGCCGCGGGCCCGGACTTCCTGGATGTTGGAGACGACCTTCGCGTGCAGCGAATCCCGCCCGCGCGGGGAGGGGACCACCACGAAGACGGGCTGTCCCTCCTCGATCAGGGCGATCGGGCCGTGCTTGAGTTCACCGGCGGCGAAGCCCTCGGCGTGGATGTACGCGAGCTCCTTGAGCTTCAGGGCGCCCTCCATGGCCACCGGGAAACCGACGTGGCGGCCCAGGAACAGCACGGACTTCGCGTCCGCCATGGAGCGGCCCAGTTCCTTGATCTGCTCCTCGTTGTCGAGGATCTGCTGGATCTTCGCCGGGATCTTGCCCAGGTCGGCCAGGATGTCCTTGATCTCGCCCTGGAACTTGTTCCCGCGCAGCTGTGCCAGATACAGGCCCAGCAGGTACGCGGCCGTGATCTGCGCCAGGAACGCCTTGGTGGAGGCCACCGCGATCTCCGGCCCGGCGTGCGTGTAGAGCACCGCGTCCGATTCGCGCGGAATGGTCGAGCCGTTGGTGTTGCAGATCGAGACCGTCTTGGCGCCTTGTTCCTTGGCGTAGCGGACCGCCATGAGGGTGTCCATGGTCTCCCCGGACTGGGAGATCGACACGATCAGGGTGTTCTCGTCCACGATCGGGTCCCGGTAGCGGAACTCGTGGGAGAGCTCGACCTCGGTGGGGATCCGGCACCAGTGCTCGATCGCGTACTTCGCGACCTGGCCGGCGTAGGCCGAGGTGCCGCACGCGAGCACGATGATCTTGTCCACGCTCTTGAGCAGCGCCGGGTCGATCCGCAGCTCGTCCAGGGTCAGCTTGCCGTGCACGTCGGAGCGGCCCAGCAGCGTCTGCAGCACGGCGTCGGGCTGGTCGTGGATTTCCTTTTCCATGAAGGACGGGAAGCCGCCCTTCTCGGCCGAGGCCGGATCCCAGTTGACGTGGTATTCCTTGCCCTCGGCCGGGGCGCCGTAGAAGTCCGTGATCTCCACGGAGTCGGCGGTGATGGTCACGATCTGGTCCTGGCCCAGCTCCACCGCGCGCCGGGTGTAGTCGATGAAGCCGGAGACGTCCGAGCCCAGGAAGTTCTCGCCCTCGCCCAGGCCCACCACCAGCGGGGAGTTCCGGCGGGCCGCCACGACGACGTCGGGCTGCTCGGCGTGCACCGCCAGCAGGGTGAAGGCACCCTCGAGCCGCTGGCAGGCCAGCTCCATCGCCCTGGTCAGCCCGCCGTCGGCGGCGTCGCCGCCGAGCCGGTTGCGGTAGATGTCGCCCAGCAGCGCGGCCGCCACCTCGGTGTCCGTCTCGGAGGCGAACTCCACGCCCTTGCCCAGGAGCTCGAGCTTGAGTTCGGCGAAGTTTTCGATGATGCCGTTGTGGATCAGCGCCAGCTTCCCGCCGTCGGCCAGGTGCGGGTGCGCGTTCTGGTCCGTCGGGCCGCCGTGGGTGGCCCAGCGGGTGTGGCCGATCCCGGTCAGGGACTCCGGCAGCGGCCTGGCCTCGAGTTCCGCGACCAGGTTGCTCAGCTTGCCCGACTTCTTCCGCGACGAAATCGCCCCGTCCGAGACCACGGCGATCCCCGCGGAGTCGTAGCCGCGGTACTCCAGGCGGCGCAATCCTTCCAGGACCACGTCCAGCGCATTGTGTTCAGTATTTACCCGGCCAGCCGAGCGGCCTACATATCCAACGATTCCACACATGGTCATAAGCCTAACGGGTTTCCTCGACGCCGGACGTAGGATGAGCGAGACTGGAGGGACCGAGACCCGGCCAGGGCACGCCCCTGGTCCGGCGGATCGGCGCTGTCCATTTCGCTCTCGGCTCCGTGAAGGGCAGAATCTCTAGGGTGACTTTGCAACGCAATGAAGCGAACGGCGACGGCGGCTCCCCGTTCGTGGAGCTGGACCGGCAGACCTGGTCCCGGCTCGCTGCCCAGATGGAGCAGCCCCTCAACGAAGAGGATGTGCTCCGCCTGCGGGGCCTCGGCGATCCTCTCGACATCAGGGAAGTGCGTGAGGTCTATCTCCCCCTGTCCCGCCTGCTGCACCTGTACGTCGAGGCCGCAAACCAGTTGCATGCGGCGACCACCACCTTCCTCGGCGAGCAGACCCAGCGCACGCCGTTCGTGATCGGCGTCGCCGGCTCGGTGGCGGTGGGCAAGTCCACGATCGCCCGCGTACTCCGGGAAATGCTGCGGCGCTGGCCAGGCACCCCCAACGTCGAACTCATCACCACGGACGGTTTCCTCTACCCCCTGGCCGAGCTCAAGCGCCGGCAGCTGCTGGAACGCAAGGGCTTTCCGGAGTCGTATGACCGCCGGGCCCTGTTGCGTTTTGTGAGCGAAATCAAAGGCGGCGCCGAGGAGGTCCGGGCCCCGTGGTACTCCCACGTGACGTACGACATTGTGCCGGGCAAGGAAGTGGTGGTGCGTCGACCCGACGTGCTGATCGTGGAGGGACTGAACGTCCTGGCCCCGGCCCGGCCACGCCACGACGGCCGGCAGGGCCTGGCGCTGAGTGACTTCTTTGACTTTTCCATCTATGTTGATGCCAAGACCTCCTACATCGAGGAGTGGTACGTGGACCGTTTCCGCAAGCTGCGCACCACGGCCTTTGCCCAGCCGGAGTCCTACTTCCACCGCTACGCCACCCTCTCGGACGCCGAGGCCGAGCAGACCGCCCGCGACATCTGGAAACGCATCAACGAGCCCAACCTGGAAGAGAATGTCCTCCCGACCAGGGGCCGGGCGCAGCTGGTGCTGACCAAGGACGCGGACCACTCCATCCGGCGGATGCTGCTGAGGAAGGTCTAGCACGCATGTGCCACGACGGCGCGGGGAAGTTGACGGCGGGCCAGGCAGCCCGGCCGGCGGCCCCGAGCCGGCGGGCCTTCGGTCTTCTGGTGGCCGGGGCCGGCCTCGCGGCCGTGGCGGCGTGCACGCCTGGGGCGGCCCCGCCGCCGTCGTCGGCCAGCACCTCAACAGGGACAGCGACGCCGACTCCGTCACCGTCCGCGACGCCACTGTCCGACACGGCGCCGTCACCGTCCGCGACGCCGCCACCTCCCGCGACTGCAACTGCAACTGCAACTGCAAC
>JAODMV010000044.1 GCA_025464875.1 Arthrobacter sp.
GTGGAACAGCGTGATGCCTTGCGGTCCAAGGCCAGCAAGCCGCCGCACCTGCTGGTCATGACCGCCACCCCGATCCCCAGGACCGTGGCCATGACGGTGTTCGGCGACCTCGAAACCTCCGTGCTGGATGAGCTCCCGGCCGGCCGCGCCCCCATTTCCACGCACGTCGTCGGGCTCGCCGAAAACCCGGGATGGGCCGGGCGGATCTGGTCCCGCTCCCGGGAAGAGATCGACGCCGGCCATCAGGTCTACGTCGTCTGCCCCAAGATCGGCACGGACGACGACGGTGACTTCAGCCCCGGCGAGGCCGAACCGAGCGCCGCGGATCTGGAGGGGGACAGCGGGTCCCGGGAACTGGCGTCCGTAACCGCCGTCATCGAACATCTCCGGGATGAACCGGCCCTGGCCGGCGTGCCGGTGGCACCCCTGCACGGCCGGCAGGACCCGGCCCTCAAGTCCGAGACCATGGCCTCGTTCACGGCCAATGAGATCAAACTGCTGGTCTCCACCACCGTGATCGAGGTGGGCGTGGATGTCCACAACGCCACGCTGATGGTGATCCTCGACGCCGACAGGTTCGGCATCTCCCAGCTCCACCAGCTCCGTGGCCGGGTCGGCCGCGGCGGGCTGCCCGGGACCTGCCTCCTTGTCACCACCCTGGAGCCGGGGCACCCCAGCCGCCGCCGCCTGGATGCGGTGGCGGCCACCACCGACGGCTTCGAGCTCTCGCAGGAGGACCTCAAGCTGCGCCGCGAGGGCGACATCCTGGGCGCGTCGCAGTCGGGCGGCCGGTCCACCCTGAAGCTGCTGCGCGTGCTCGAACACGAGGACGTGATCGCCCGGGCCCGGCAGGATGCTCAGCGCATCGTCGGATCCGACCCGTCGCTGGCGGCCCACCCCGGACTCGCCGAGGCGATTGACGAATACCTGAACCCGGAAAAGGAGGCGTTTCTTGAACGCGGCTAGGACAACACGTATGGGAGCCGGCGCATGAGCCGGGTCGTTGCCGGCGCCGCCGGCGGAACGCCTCTGGTCAGCGTGCCCGGTTCGCTCACCCGTCCCACGACGGACCGGGTCAAGGAGGCGCTGTTCTCCCGGCTGGACGCCTTCGACATCGTCGCCGGCGCCCGGGTGCTGGATCTTTACGCGGGTTCGGGCTCGCTGGGCGTGGAGAGCGCGAGCCGCGGCGCGGATTCGGTGGACCTGGTGGAATTCGATGCCAAGGCCAGCGCGGTCTGCCAGCGGAACGCGGACATGGTCAACGCCGTCCTGGGCCGGAAGGTTGTCTCCGTGCACCGTTCCAAGGTTGAGTCATTCCTGGACCGGACCGTGGAGGGCGTCCTGTGGGACCTCGTTTTTCTGGACCCGCCTTATCCGCTGGACGAGCCGGCGCTGGTTGCCGCGCTGGCGAAGCTTGCCCCGCACCTGGCGGTGGGCTCCGTGGTGGTAGTGGAGCGTTCGGCCCGGACCCCGGAGCCGGCGTGGCCCCAGGGCATGGTGCGGTTTGCCGAGAAGAAGTACGGGGAAACCCGGCTCTGGTTCGCCGAGCCCGGTCCCGAGACGGAGCAAGAGATCGCCGAGGCCCTTGCCGAGGACGAGCTGGCAGGAACCGAACCGAGCCAGTCCGCACAGGCCGGCCGCTAGCCCTCAGTCGGAGAGCACATCGAGCCCGACGCCGGACAGCACCCTGGCCGGGTGGGGTCCGCGTGCGGTGAGCGCAGCGGTCCATGGCTCGGGCCAAGGCCCCTGCGTCGCGGTCAGGATGATATTCCCGGGATACCGTCCGGTGAACATGGCGGATTCGGCGGCGGCCGAGACATCGGCCATCGCCCGGCGCAGGGCCGCCACCTGGCTCCTGACCAGGGTCAGTCCCGGTTCGTCGCCCACGTTGACGATCAGCACCCCGCGTGGGGTCAGCTTCGCGGCGGCCTCCTGATAGAACTCGGTGCAGGCAAGGTGTTCCGGAGCCTCGGGTCCGGAGAAAATGTCCAGGATCACCACGTCGAAGCGGAGGTCCGCCGGAAGCTGCGCCAGGGCGGCGCGGGCGTCGCCGATCAGGGTGTGCAGCCGCGTGCCCTCGGGCAGCGGCAGCTGCTGCAAGACGAAGTCCAGCAGTTCGCGCTCCAGCTCCACGGCGTACTGCACGGAGCCGGGCCGGGTGGCCTGGATGTAGCGGGCCAGCGTCAGGGCGCCGGCGCCCAGATGGAGCGCGCTGATCGGCTCGCCCCACGGCGCGGAAAGATCCACCACATGGCCGATCCTGCGCAGATATTCATAGAAGATGTCCCCGGGGTCCGCCAGATTGACGTGGGACTGCTCCGCCCCGCCGATGCTCAGCACAAAGCCGCCCTCGGTGAAGGGATCGGGCTCGATGGTGGCGTGCTGCCCGCTGGTCCGGAGGAAACGTGACGGTTGTTGGTCCGGCACGCTCAGAGCCTGTGGCGAAGGGTCGCGAGCCGCTCGGCGGCTTCTTCCAGGACGGAGGTCTTTTTGCAGAACGCGAACCGCAACAGGCTGCGGGTGCGCTCGGCGCCCTCCGGGTGGCAGAAGACCGGCACCGGGATCGCGGCGACGCCGACCAGCGCCGGAAGCCGGCGGGCCAGGTCCACGGCGTCGGTGATCCCCAGCGGGGAGGTGTCGACGTTCACGAAGTACGTCCCTTGCGGGGTCAAGACGTCCAGCCCGGCCGCACGCAGACCTTCGCTGAGGATGTCGCGCTTGTACTGCAGCGTATCCGCGATCCCGGCGTAGTACTCGTCGGGCAGGCCCAGGCCTACGGCGATGGCGGCCTGGAACGGGGTACCCGAGCTGTAGCTCAGGAACTGCTTGACCGTCCGGGCGGCCGCCACGAGGTGCTCCGGGCCGCTGAGCCAGCCGACCTTCCAGCCGGTGAAGGAGAAGGTCTTGCCGGCGGAGGAGATGGTCAGGGTGCGCTCGGCCGCGCCGGGCAGGGTGGCTACGGGCACGTGCCGGACGCCGAAGGTGAGGTGTTCGTAGACCTCGTCGGTGACGATGACGGCGTCGTACTGGATCGCCAGCTCGACGACGCGCTGAAGCACCTCACGGGGGAAAACCGCGCCGGTGGGGTTGTGCGGGTTGTTGACCAGCACCACCTTGGTGCGTTCGCTGAAGGCCGCTTCGAGGGCGGCCAGGTCCGGCATGAAGTCCGGTGCGAGCAGCGGGGCCGTGACATGGGTGGCGCCGGAGAGCCCGATGATCGCCCCGTAGGAATCGTAGAACGGCTCGAAGGTGAGCACCTCCTCGCCCGGCCCGACGAGGGCAAGCAGCGCGGCGGCGATGGCTTCGGTGGCGCCGGTGGTGACGATGATTTCAGTCTGCGGGTCCGGGGCCAGCCCGTAGAAGCGCTGCTGGTGCGCGGAGACGGCCTCCCGCAGTTCGAGGATGCCCTTGCCCGGCGCATACTGGTTGGCGCCAGCCGCGATGGCCGCCTGGGCGGCCTCCTTGATCTCCACGGGGCCGTCCTCGTCCGGGAACCCCTGGCCGAGGTTGATGGCGCCCGTCGTGAGCGCGAGCGTGGTCATCTCCTCGAAGATCGTCACGCCCAGGGTGCCGTCCGGGGAGAGCAGGTTGGCGCCGGTCGCGGCGCGCATCCACGGGAACTGCGCCGGGGAGTTCATCGTGAGCCCGCCTTGCTGCTCGTGCCTGCGGCGCGACCCGTGAACTTGTCCATGGTGGAGTAGATGCCGAAGACCTTCCCGCCCACGAAGTCCCAGGCCCGCACCGGCAGGATGCCGCGCAGCACCTTGCCGAGCCGGGCCGCGGCGGGGGCGATCAGCTGCGGCTGGCCCGCCTGCGCGGCGCGCCAGGCCCGGCCCACGGCGTCCTCGGGGGTCATGAGCGGTGTCAGCAGCGGACCGCGCGCGCCCTCGAACATGCCGGTGGAGATGTAGCTGGGGCAGAAGGTGGTCACCTTGAGGTGGTGGTAGCCCTGCTGCTCCAGTTCCAGCCGGAGCGAGTCGCTCCAGCCGATGACGGCCCACTTGGAGGCCGCGTACACGCTCATCCGCGGGTTGGCGACGGTGCCGGCGGCGGAGGCGACGTTCAGGATCCGGCGGGGCCGGCCGCCGTCGGCCATCATCTCCGGCAGGAAGGCGTGGGTGACGTACATGGGGGCCAGCGCGTTGACGTCCATGGTCAAGGCGATGTCCTGCTCCGCGTGGTGGTCCCAAAAATGCGCTCCGCGCACGATCCCGGCGTTGTTGACCAGCAGCGCCAGCGGCCCCTCGGACCTGCAATCCTGCGCGGCCGCGGCGATCGCCTCGCGGTCGGCCAGATCCACCTGCCGGGGAACGGCACGCGCCCCGAGGGCCCTCACCTCGCCGGCGGTGCGCGCCAGGCCCTCGGCGTCCACGTCCCACAGCAGAACGACGGCGGCGCCCTCGCGGGCGGCGCGGAGGGCGTACAGCCTGCCCATACCCATGGCGGCTCCCGTCACGAGCACCACGCCGCCGGCCACGGTGAATGGAATGTTGGATGCTGACATCCAGTCATGGTAACCCGGTCCGCGGATACGGTAGGTTCGGAGCATGAGACGCGCCGTATGCCCTGGCTCCTTCGACCCCATCCACAATGGACATCTGGAAGTCATCGCCAGAGCCGCCGGCCTCTTTGACGAGGTCATCGTGGGAGTATCCACCAACTACGCCAAAAAATACCGCTTCAGCCTGGACGAGCGGATCGATATGGCCAAGGAGACGCTCGCGTCCTTGCAGGGGATCATAGTGGAGCCCGTGGGGGAGGGCCTCCTGGCCGAGTATTGCCGCCGGCGCGGCGTGTCCGCCATCGTCAAGGGCCTGCGCTCCTCCTCGGACTTCGATTATGAACTGCCGATGGCCACCATGAACCGCCAGCTCACCGGGGTCGAGACGGTATTCCTGCCGGCGGAGGGCCATTACGTGCACTTGTCATCCACCCTGATCAAGGAAGTGTTCACCTTGGGCGGGAACGTCTCGGAGTTTGTCCCCCGATCCGTGCTGAAACGCCTGCACTCGGGCGAGCCTGTCCGGGAACAGGTCCGCAGAGGGTAAGCTGGACCGGTACTCGGCGGCCTGCTGCCGGTTGCGCGGCCCAAACCATGGCCGGGGTGCGGGGCTGTCCCGCAGTGCTGCCCTCCGGTTTGAGTCCGCCCGGAAGTTCAGGCTAAGATGGTACGTCGGTCATATGTTCAACAGGAGTTCTCATTAAACGAGATGCTAGTTCGCCCCTGGCGTTCGACGTCAAGGACCTCGGACGCAGTCCGGGAAGCATGCGGACGCTGAAGGAACATGTACCTGCACCAGGTGATCTTGGTGTGGCGCTCATTGGCGTGCAGGAAGGCTCGGATGTCGGGCTCGACCTGCGGCTGGAGGCCGTACACGAAGGAATTTTGGTATCAGGTACCGCGAACGTCGAAGTAACCGGCGAGTGCGGCCGATGCCTGGATCCCCTTGCGTATGACCTCGAGGTCAATGTGCAAGAACTTTTGTTCTATGAGGACGCTGATTTCTCGGATGAAGAAGACGAAGTAGAGCAACGTCGAGTCGTGCACGATCTGATAGATCTTGAACCGGTGTTGCGGGACGCAGTGGTCACCATGCTGCCGTTCCAGCCGGTGTGCCGGGAAGACTGCCAGGGCCTTTGCTCCGAATGCGGAGTACGCCTGGAAGACGAGCCGGGGCACCACCACGAGGTCGTAGATCCTCGCTGGGCTGCCCTAGCTGACTTGGCTAAGCCTGACCGGCAAAATGATCTGTAAGTGTTTGACTAGAGAGAAATGAGTTAGCCGTGGCTGTTCCCAAGCGGAAAATGTCTCGCTCGAATACCCGCGCCCGCCGCTCCCAGTGGAAGGCAACCGCCCCCCACCTGGTGAAGACTGTCGAGAACGGCCAGGTCACCTACAGCCTGCCGCACCAGGCAAAGGTCGTTACCGACTCGGCTGGCACCGCGCTGTTCCTTGAATACAAGGGCCGCAAGGTCGCGGACGTCTAATCCGCCAACTGGCTGAATAAGATGTCTTCAACTGAAGAGCTTCTGAAGCGTCTCGGCGTCACTATTGACGCCGGGACGCTTCGTCTTGCGCTCACACACCGTTCCTACGCCTACGAAAATGGCGGCATACCCACCAACGAACGCCTCGAGTTCCTGGGTGACTCCATCCTGGGGTTCTCCGTAACCGACGCGCTGTACCGTGACAACCCCACGCTGCCCGAAGGCGACCTGGCCAAGCGCCGCTCCGCGGTCGTCAGCACCCGGGCGCTGGCCGGCATCGGGCGCAGCATCGGCCTGGGCGAGTACATCTACCTCGGGCAGGGCGAGAAGCTCACCGAGGGCAAGAACAAGGCGTCGATCCTGGCGGACACCATGGAGGCGCTGATCGGCGCGACCTACGTGTCCAACGACATCGAGACGGCACGCCAGCTGGTCATGCGGCTGATCGGGCCACTGCTCAAGGACGCCGCCGCGCTCGGCGCCGGGACCGACTGGAAGACCAGCATTCAGGAGCTTGCCGCCAGCCGGCAGCTGGGGACCATCAACTACGCCGTCGAAGGCTCCGGGCCGGACCACGCACGGACCTTCGAGGCCGTGCTGCGCATCGGCGGCACGGACTACGGCACCGGCTCGGGCAACTCGAAGAAGGAAGCCGAGCAGGAAGCCGCAGCCGACGCCTGGCGCAGGCTCACCGGCCCGACCGCACCGCGGCCGGCTGCGGAAGCAGCGCCGGAACCGTCGCCGGCAGGATCTCCGGTGTCGTTGACTGAAACGCCGGCGCCGAAAACCCGGACCGCCAGCTAGGCTCCCTCGTGCCTGAACTACCCGAGGTCGAAGTCGTCCGCCGCGGCCTGGTGAGCTGGATGCGGGGCCGGACCATCACCGCCGTCGAGGTCGTGGATCCGCGTTCCATCCGCCGGCACGCTCTCGGGCCCGAGGACTTCGCCGGCAATCTTGAAGGCGCCCGCGTCCTCGACGTGGTCCGCCGCGGCAAGTTTCTGTGGATGCCGTTGGCGGACACCCCCGCACCAGCCGGTGGCGCCGGTCCCGTCGGCGGCCGTTCGCCTGGCGGCGCGGCTGATGCCGCTTCGCCGCGCGCCGCTCAGACGCAGACAACCGTGGCGCTCATGGCTCATCTGGGCATGTCCGGTCAGCTCCTCATGCAGGACACCGCCGTCCCGGACGAGAAACACCTGAAGGTACGGCTGCGCCTCAGCCCGGCCGACGGCATGCCGGAACAGCTGCGGTTCGTGGATCAGCGCATCTTCGGCGGGCTGTTCCTCACCTCCCTCCTTCCGACATCCGACGGCGGGCCCGGCGGGCTCGCCGAGACGCCCCTGCCGCTCATTGCCGAGGAAGCCTCCCATATCGCCCGGGATCCGCTGGACCCGTACTTCTCCTTCGACGACTTCTACCGCCGACTCCGGGCCCGCAAGACCGGCCTCAAACGCGCGCTGCTGGATCAGGGCCTGGTGTCCGGGATCGGCAACATCTACGCCGACGAGGCGCTCTGGCGGGCGAAGCTGCACTATGCCAGGCCCACCGACACCCTGCGCCGCGCAGAGGCCCTGCGGGTGCTGGATGCCGCCCGCGAGGTCATGACGGACGCGCTGGCCGCCGGCGGCACCAGCTTCGACTCGCTGTACGTCAACGTCAACGGGGCATCCGGCTACTTCGACCGCTCCCTCAACGCCTACGGCCGCGAGGGCCAGGAATGCAAGCGCTGCGCCGCTGCGGGGCTGATCAGCACGCTGCGGCGGGATCAGTTCATGAACCGCTCCTCCTACACCTGCCCGGTCTGCCAGCCCCGGCCCCGGAACGGCCGCTGGTAGTCCGGGCCGTTTAAAGCCACTGACGAGGTGGGCGTCCCCCGTGAATCCCCGGATTCCCGCGGCTAAGCGGGTAAATTTAGGGCAGGGCCGCACCCCCTGCCGCCACTGAAGGAGAGCCGAAGTACTTTGCACCTCAAGAGTCTGACCGTCCG
>JAODMV010000048.1 GCA_025464875.1 Arthrobacter sp.
ACGATCACGCCCATGGTCACCAGCCCCGTGAGCGGCAGCACCGGGGTCGCCATGCTGTAGCGGGTCGTCAGCACAGTGGCGAACCAGCCCACAACGGCCACGGCCGTGCAGATGACCAGCAGAAGGAGGGGGTTGGTCAGCTTCACGGCCGCTCCCCCGCGCTGGCGGGACCCTTGGCGGCGGAGCCGGTGGGACCCTTGGCGGCGGAGCCGGTGGCATCCTGGAAGCCGTCGAACGGCGCCAGATCGGCAAAGTCGGCGGCCCTGGCGGCGAGATCGCCGACGCGTTCGCCGTTGAGCTCCGCCGAGGGGTCAATGAGGGACCACGGATACAGCACGAAGGCCCGTTCCGCCGCGCGGGGGTGGGGCAGGGTCAGCGCAGGGTCCGCACTCACGACGTCCCCGTACGCGATGATGTCCACGTCCAGGGTCCGCGGCCCCCACCGAACCTCGCGCACCCTGAAGTGCTTCTGTTCCACCTCATGGCAGTACCGCAGCAGCGCCAGCGGCGGCAGGCTGGTTTCCACGGCGATCACCATGTTGAGGAAGTCCGGCTGCCCCGGCGGGCCGCCCACCGCCTTCGCCTGGACGATCGGCGAGATGGCGAGCAGACGGACCTCCGGCGGGTCGACCAGGTCCGCGACGGCGGCGGACAGGGTGTCGTTGCGCTCCCCCAGGTTGCTGCCGAGCGCAATCACGGCCCGGGTGAAGACCGCGCTCATGGCCGCTCCCGCCGCACGGAGACGGAGACGTCGCCGAAGTCGACCCCGATCGGGGCCTTGGGCTTGTGCACGGTGATGTCCACCGCGGAGACCGCGAACTTCTGCAGGACGTCGTCGGCAATGCGCACGGCCAGCGCCTCGATCAGGTTCAGCGGTTCGCCCGTGATCCAGCCCCGGATGCATTCGGCGACCTCGCCGTAATGCGCCGTGTCCCGTACATCGTCGGAGGCGGCGGCCGCGCTGAAGTCCAGGTGGAGCACGGCATCCACAACGAACGGCTGCCCGTCGCGGCGCTCAAAGTCGAACACCCCGTGATGGCCGACGGCGGTGACTGCGCTCAGTGTGATCTGGTCCATGGCGGCGGCCGGATCAGCTGTTGCCGGAGCCGGCGCCGGGCGCCGGGGGCGCCATGCGGGCGGCGACCTTGACCGCGTCAAGGCTGGCCCCGACGTCGTGCACGCGGACAGCCCAGGCGCCGCGGAAGGCGCTGATGGCGGTCACGGCGGCGGTGGCCGCATCACGCTCCTGCGGCGTTGCCGCCTTGCCCGCCACCGTCAGGAGGGTGCCCAGGAAACGCTTCCGGGAGGCGCCGACCAGCACCTTGTGGCCCATTGCCTGCAGGACGTCCAGGTTCTGCAGGAGTTCCCAGTTCTGCCCGTCGTTCTTGGAGAAGCCCAAGCCCGGGTCCACGATGATCTGCTCCGGGGCGACGCCGGCCGCGTAGAGCTTGTCCCGGACCCCGGCGAGTTCGGCCGCGACGTCGTCCGCCACGTTCCCGTAGTCGGTCAGGGAGTCCATGGTGCTCGCGTTGCCGCGGCGGTGGGTGAGGATGTAGGGCACCTTGGTGCGGGCGGCCAGTTCGGCCATTTCCGGTTCCATGCTCAGGCCGGAGACGTCGTTGATCAGTGCCGCGCCGGCTTCCAGCGCCGCTGCCGCGGTGGCCGCACGGGTGGTGTCGATGCTGACCAGGGCGCCGGCCTTGACCAGCGCCTGGACCACCGGCAGCACCCGCGCCTGTTCCTCGTCGGCGCTGACCTCCGCGGCTCCCGGGCGGGTGGATTCGCCGCCGACGTCGATGATGTCCGCCCCGGCGTAGAACATCCGCAGGCCCGCGGCGACGGCGGTGTCCGCTGTCGCGTGCTGGCCGCCGTCGCTGAAGGAGTCCGGCGTGACGTTCAGGATTCCCATCACGAGCGTCCGGTCCGTGGGCAGGTCTTCGAATCTCGCTGCCGGGCGCGGCTTGCGCAGCACGGGCATCGGCGAAGTTGCCGGTCCGGTTCCAGGGGCTGCAGCTAGGGAGTCCATAATTACGTTTCTTACCTTCCGAGTATGAGGCTCATGGCTTCGGCACGGGTGGCCGGGTCATGCAGTTGCCCGCGTACCGCGCTGGTGACGGTCTTGGCGCCGGGCTTGCGGATGCCGCGCATGGACATGCAGAGGTGCTCGCATTCGACGACGACGATCGCGCCGCGCGGCTTGAGGTGGGTGACGAGGGCTTCGACGATCTGGGTGGTCAGCCGTTCCTGAACCTGGGGGCGGCGGGCGAACATGTCCACCAGCCGCGCCAGCTTGCTCAGGCCGGTGACCTTGCCGTCGTGGGAGGGAATGTAGCCCACGTGCGCCATGCCGTGGAACGGCACCAGGTGGTGCTCGCAGGTGGAGTAGAACGGGATGTCCTTGACCAGCACCAGTTCCTCGTGGTCCAGGTCGAAGGTGGTGGCCAGGATTTCCGCCGGGTCATGGTGCAGGCCGGCAAACATCTCGGTGTAGGCCTTGGCGACCCGCTTGGGGGTGTCCTGCAGGCCGCTCCGGTCCGGATCCTCGCCGATGGCCAGCAGGATTTCCCGCACCGCCGCCTCGATCCGCGGACGGTCCACCCGGGAGCCTTTCTTGTGGGTGGAGCCGTCCGCCGCCGAGGGGCCGGTAGTGGCGGGAACGTCGTCGTCGTCGAAGATAGAAGTCACAGATGAAGCCTAGCCGGGACGGCCGTCGGACCCGATATCCGTAGCACCGCCTTGGAAGGGCTCCTGCCCCCCGCCGACGCCCGAGGCGTGCGGAGGCAGAGCGTCCAGCGGTTCCTCCAGCCGGGCCTGGGTGGCTTCCTCCTGGGCCTCGCGTTCGGCGCGCTCCCGGCGCGACTCCACCGGGCCGGCGGCCTGGATCGGACGGGTTTCCTTGGAGAGCCACACATCGCGGAAGTCGCGCTTGCGGATGTTGACGAAGACCTGCGCGATTTCGGCCTGGTTCAGGGTTTCGCGTTCCAGCAGTTCGAGGACCAGTTCGTCCAGGACCTCGCGGTTCTCGGTGAGGATGGCGTAGGCCTCGTCATGTGCCCCGTCGATCAGGCGGCGCACTTCCTCATCGACGATGTAGGCGATCTGGTCCGAGTAGTTGCGCTCGTGGCCGGCGTCGCGGCCGAGGAAGGGCTCGCCGCCGCCCTGGCCGAGGCGCACCGCGCCGACGCGCTCACTCATGCCGAACTCGGTGACCATCTTGCGGGCGATCCCGGTGGCCTTCTCGATGTCGTTGGACGCACCCGTGGACGGATCGTGGAAGACGAGCTCTTCGGCGACACGGCCGCCCATGGCGTAGGCCATCTGGTCCAGCAGTTCGTTGCGGGTCACGGAGTACTTGTCGTTTTCCGGCACCACCATGGTGTAGCCCAGGGCGCGGCCTCGGGGCAGGATGGTGATCTTGGTGACCGGGGCGGAGTTCCGCAGGGCCGCAGCGACCAGGGCGTGGCCGCCCTCATGGTAGGCGGTGACCTTACGCTCGTGTTCCTTCATGACGCGGCTGCGCTTCTGCGGTCCGGCCATGACGCGGTCGATGGCCTCGTCGAGGGCGCGGTCATCGATCAGGTTGGCGTTCGAGCGGGCGGTCAGCAGGGCGGCCTCGTTGAGCACATTGGCCAGGTCCGCGCCGGTGTAGCCGGGGGTCTTCTTCGCCACGGCCCGCAGGTCGACGCCGGGAGCCATCGGCTTGCCCTTCGCGTGGACCTTCAGGATCTGTTCGCGGCCGATCAGGTCCGGGGCCTCGACGCCGATCTGGCGGTCGAAGCGGCCCGGGCGCAGCAGCGCCGGGTCGAGCACGTCGGGGCGGTTGGTGGCCGCGATCAGGATGACGTTGGTCTTGACGTCGAAGCCGTCCATTTCGACCAGCAGCTGGTTGAGGGTCTGCTCGCGCTCGTCGTTGCCGCCGCCGATGCCGGCGCCGCGGTGACGGCCGACGGCGTCGATCTCGTCGACGAAGATGATCGCCGGGGCATTGGCCTTGGCCTGCTCGAACAGGTCACGGACACGCGAAGCGCCGACGCCGACGAACATCTCGACGAAGTCCGAGCCGGAGATGGAGAAGAACGGCACGCCGGCCTCGCCGGCGACGGCGCGGGCCAGGAGGGTCTTGCCGGTACCCGGAGGGCCGTAGAGGAGTACGCCCTTGGGGATCTTGGCGCCGACGGCCTGGAACTTGGCGGGTTCCTGGAGGAATTCCTTGATCTCTTCGAGCTCCTCGACGGCCTCGTCGGAACCGGCGACGTCGCTGAAGGTGACCTGCGGCATGTCCTTGTTGACCAGCTTGGCCTTGGACTTACCGAACTGCATGACCTTGGAGCCGCCGCCCTGCATGCGCGAGAGCAGGAACCAGAAGAGCACACCGAGCAGCAGCACGGGGATCAGGAGGGAGAACAGCCCGGAGAACCAATTGTTTTCGATCGGCTGGTCGGTGAAGCCGCTCGGTGGCTTGGAGTCCGTGACGGCCTTAACGACGTCCTGGGCGCGGGCGTTGACATAGTAGAACTGGACGTTCTTGCCCTTGTCCTGGCCGTCGACCTGCAGGTTGTCCTTCAGGACCAGATCCACACGGTTCTCGGCGTCGAAGATCTTGGCCTGTTCGACCTTGCCGCCTTCGGCCAGCAGCCCGAGGCCCTTGTCGGTGTCGATCCGGCTCGCGCCGCCCGGCGCCAAGGTGGCAAAGGCCAGCAGGAGCATGCCTACTACGACGACGATCCAGACGCCCGGGCCCTTGAAGAAACTCTTAGCTTTCATCTGTTCGGGGCTGGCCCCGTCCCTCCTGGTAGTGCTGCACGGCGACTTTTCTGCGCGCGTGGGTGCTGCATCAGTTTCTAGCTATACACCGTCGCAGTAGCTCACGCACGGTGAAGTCCAAAAGTTCCCTGTGGGCGTAGCGGAGCGGACGGGCGGGACACCCGCTAGGGACTCAGCGCAGACTCGGCGTCGGGCCGGGAAGGGACGTTTCCTACTCGTAGACGTGCGGCGCCAGGGTGCCCACGAAGTCCAGGTTGCGGTACTTCTCGGCGTAGTCCAGGCCGTAGCCGACGACGAACTCGTTGGGGATGTCATAGCCGACGTACTTGACGTCGATCTCGACCTTGGCGGCCGTGGGCTTGCGGAAGGCGGTGCAGATTTCCACCGACGCCGTGCCGCGGGATTCCAGGTTGGTCTTGAGCCAGGACAGCGTGAGACCGGAGTCGATGATGTCCTCGACGATCAGGACGTCCTTGCCCATCAGGTCGGTGTCCAAGTCCTTGAGGATGCGGACCACGCCGGAGGACTGCGTTCCGGAGCCGTAGGAGGACACGGCCATCCAGTCCATGGAGACGTGGCTGTGCAACGCGCGGGCCAGGTCCGCCATGACCATGACGGCGCCCTTGAGCACGCCCACGATCAGCAGATCGCGGCCTTCGTAGTCCTTGTCGATCTGGGCAGCGAGTTCGGTGATCCGTTGCTGGATCTGCTCCTTGGAGTACAGAACGTGCTTGAGGTCTGCCTGGACGTCGTTTGAATCCACCAATGACTCCTGTGTAGATGCGGGGGCGACTATTATTGGGGCGGCTTTTGAGGCCGGAATACAAGCTTCCCACAGCGGGCGCCCCCGCGGGGAACGTCGGAGGAGGCGGACCGCTCCTCGGCGAGCAACTGCGCCAGCGAGAGCCGGTAGACGCCGACTCCGCCGGGGAGTTCCACCGGGCCCGCCGAGCCCTGCCGGCGCAGCAGCGCCTCGGCCGCCAGCAGGCGCTGGTAGCTGGGCTGCTGACCGCCGACGGCGGCGGCGGCCTTGGCGATGACCCGGAACCGCACGGCCGGCGCCAGTTCCCGCAGGGCCTCCTCGGGGAGGCTGATCCCGGCCCCGGATTGCTCCCGCAGCCGGGCAAAGGTGTCGTTCGCCACGTCCTCCAGGTAGTCGGCGTCGAGCTGCAGGATGGCTGCCGTCCGCGCGAGGGACTCGGCGACCCCCGGGCCGAGCTTTTCCTCCAGCAGGGGCAGCACCTCCACACGCGTCCGGGACCTTGCGTATGCGGGGTCCGCGTTGCTGGGGTCGTGCCAGGGCTCCAGGCCCTCCGCCTCGCAAATCTCCAAGGTGTCGGCGCGCCGCAGGCCCAGCAAGGGCCGCAGCAGGCGCCCGCGGGCCGGCCGCATCCCCGCGAGGGAGCGGGTGCCGGAGCCCCGCGCCAGTCCCAGCAGGACCTGTTCGGCCTGGTCGTCCAGGGTGTGGCCGAGCAGGACCGCCCCCGCGCCGGCCTCATCAGCCGCGGCGTCGAGCGCGGCGTGGCGCGCGTCCCGGGCGGCCGCCTCGGGCCCCATGCCGGTGGAGGCGACGTCGACGGCCCTCACCACGACGGGCGAGAGGCCGAGATCCTGGAGGACGCGGGCGGTAGTGGCCGCCACCTCGGCCGAGACGGGCTGCAGCTGATGGTCCACGACGACGGCGCCCACGGACACCGGGTGACCGTCCACGTGCCCGCGGCGGGCGAAATAGGCGGCGACGGCGGCGAGGGCCAGCGAGTCCGGGCCGCCGCTGCACGCGACCAGCACCCGTTCCGGGTAGCCGGCCGCCGCCAGGGCGTCCTGGAGCATTTTTCGCGCCGTGCCGACGACGGGCGCCAGGCGACCGGGCCGGCGGCGTCCGCTGGAAACGGAGGGTGCGTTAACGGGGGCGGGGTTGCTGGCGGGCACGGGAACTAGAGCCCCATCCGTTCAAGCCAGAGCTTCGAATCATGGATCTCCGCTTCGCTGGGCAGCTGGCCAGCGGACTCCCACACCTTGTTGAAGCCCTGCATGCCGGCCGCGGCGACCACCTCCCGGACGAACTTCGCGCCGTCGCTGTACTGGCGCATCTTGGCATCGAGGCCCAGCAGGTTGCGGATGAATTTTTCGATCACGCCGCGGTCCTCGCCGCGGGCGGTGAACCGCTGCCGGATGGTCGTCACCGAGGGGACAATGCTGGCGTCGACGCCGTCCATCACGACGTTGGCGTGGCCTTCGAGCAGGCTCATCAGGGCGGTCAGGCGGGAGAGCGCAGCCTTTTCCTCCGGGTTCTGCAGCAGCTCCAGGATGGCGCCGCGGCCGGGGGCGCCGGAGGAGGAACGGTCCTTCAGCGACTTCGCGGCGGCCGCGGCGCGTTCCAGGAGGGAATCGACGTTGCCCAGCAGCTGGCCGCTGAGGTTCTCGATCTCGCCCAGCATGTGGTGGCGCAGCCAGGGCGCGGCGGCGAACTGCACGCGGTGGGTCTGTTCGTGGAGGCAGACCCAGAGCCGGAAATCCGCGGGTTCGACGTTGAGTTCGCGTTCCACCGTGATGATGTTCGGCGCGACGAGGAGCAGGCGCCCGGCGGCGGGGGCCGTGGAGTTCTCGGCGAGCGCGGAGAAGGGATCGTACTGGCCGAGGACCTTGCTAGAGAGGAAAGCCAGGATGGCGCCCAGCTGGCTGCCGGTGATGGCGCCGCTGACGGCGGCCGCGCCCGGGTTGAGCGTGCCGTGGCGGCCCGCGAGCATCTTTTCCATGGCCGGTTTGAGCATCACGGCGAAGCTCTGCGTGTTGGCCTTGGCCCAGGACGCCCGGTCCACCACCAGGACCGAGGAATCACGGAGGTCCCGGGCCGCTTCGAGACCGGTGATGTCATGGACGTGGGGCACCGAGATGTCCGCCATGAGGCGCAGGTTCTCGACCGCCGCCCCGATCTCCGCGGACCCCAGGGTGGGTCCGGCGGGCGTCAGGCGGGCGGCCGTGGAAGCGGCAAGCTCCCAGTTGATAAGCGCTTGCGCTTGGGCTGATGTCTCGCTGGCAGAGGACTCCATATGATCCATCAGACCACAGGGGGCTGACGATGCGCCTTAAGTCCGCTGATTTTCCGCCATTCCGGCGGTTTGGGGAAGGCGGCGCTGGGGAGGCCGCGCTGGTCAGCGGCAGCCGCATCCGGCAAGGACGGAGGCGGCGCGGTCCAGGGCGGCCTTGTTGGCGGCGCCCGGGCTCAGGCCGTTGCCGATGAACGAAAAGACCAGCAGCCGGCCGTCCGCGTCAACGACGTAGCCGCTCAGGGCGATCACGGTGTTCAGCGTGCCGGTCTTGGCCCGCACCAGCCCCGCGCCGCCCGCCGTGGACACGTCCGTGTAGCGGTCCCCCAGCGTTCCGGTGAGCCCGGCCACCGGGAACCCTGCGAGGGCTGCGCGCAGACGGGTGTCCGGCCCGGACGTGATGGTCCGGACCACTTCCGCGAGCTGCCGGGCGGAAACCCGGTTGGCCAAGGCCAAGCCGGACACGTCCGCGGCGCTGAGCGTGTCCGTGGGGATGCCCATGTCCTTCAGTTCCTGGAGCACGGCGGCGATGGCGCCGTCGTTGCTGCCGGGCCGGCCGCTGGCGAGGGCCGACATCCGGCCCATGGCTTCGGTCAGGTAGTTGTCCGAGGCCCGCAGCAGCAGGTCCACCTGCTGGCCGACCGTGGCGGAGTGGACCTCGGCGAGGACCCGCGCCTCCCCTGCGTCCGGCGCAGGCACAGCCGGTCCGGGCGGAACCCGCACGACGCCGGGCGCCACCGTGAGCCCCGCGGCCGCCGCGGCCGCCGACAGCTGGGCCGAGAACGCCGCGGCGGTACTCATGGCGGCGTCCTGCGGGCGGGGGCCGGTGTTCTTGGCCGGGTCGAAGCGTGCGGAGTTCATCGCCAGCGGGAACAGCGGGGCCATCTCGCCGGCCTCGACATCCTCCGGGCTCCAGGCGGGATTGAGTGAAGGGCCGGTGAAGAGGGAGTCATCCAGCAGCACGGACACGGTGCCGGTGGTCCCCTCGTCCTGGAGGGCGCGGACGGTCGCCCGCGCGAGGGTTGTGAGCCCGGCATGGCCAAGAACGGCGCCCGGGGCCGATTCCCCTTCGCCGAGGAGCACGTCTCCGCCGCCGGTCAGGACGAGGGAGCCGGGCGTGGGTCCCGCCACGACTTTAGTGCTGAAGCGGCGGTCGGGACCCAGGATGCGCAGCGCCGCGCTGGCCGTCAGGAGTTTCATGTTGGACGCCGGCACGCGCGCCTCGTCCCCGGAGCGGTCAAAGAGCAGCTGCCCCGTCGCCGCGTCCTGCACCACGCCGGTGAACGTGCCGGCGCCCTCGGACTTCAGGGTGTCGTTGAGCAGGGCCGACAGCGGGCCGGACGCAGGAACGGCGGCCCCATCGCTGAGGGGACCAATTCCGCCGGTGCCGTCCGGAGAATTCAGGTGGGTGGGGACCTGCTGCCAGGGGGCGGGCGGCGCGGCAGCGGCCGCGGAACGGTCCGGCCCGAGGAAGGCGGGGGCGATGGCGATGCCGGCCGGGGCCGCGAGCGCCACGACGAGGAGGGCCAGGAACAGCATGGGAAGAACTCCTCGCAGCGGGCCGGGCGCCGGGTGCGTGCCTGCGCCGCTCGTTCTGCGTTTCATGCTGCTGTTGGTCCTTAGTCCTGAAATGTCCCCACTAGTTCCTGAAACCTGGGCCTCTCGCTATATCCTCAATAGTAGTCGGCGGCACCGGCTGCCTCCGTGTGCCGCGCACCCCTGAAACCGTCGAGGAGCATTCCATGAAGCATGACGTGACCATCGAGATCCCCAAGGGATCCCGCGTCAAGTACGAAATCGACCACGAGACCGGCCGCATCCGCCTGGACCGTGTCCTGTTCACCTCCATGCAGTACCCCACCCACTACGGTTTCTTCGAGAACACCCTGGGTGAGGACGGCGACCCGTTGGACGCGCTGGTGCTCCTGCAGGACTTCGACCTTCTCCCCGGCGTGATCGTGGAAGCCCGCCCGATCGGCGTGTTCAACATGACGGACGACGGCGGCGGCGACGCCAAGGTCCTGTGCGTCCCGGCCGACGCCCGCTTCGACCACATCAAGGAGATCAGCGACGTCAGCGAGTTCCTGATCAAGGAGATCGAGCACTTCTTCACCCGCTACAAGGACCTGGAGCCGGGCAAGTGGGTCAAGGCCGAGGGCTGGGGCGACCGCGCCGCCGCCGAGGCCGAGCTCGAGGCTTCCATCAAGCGTTACGTTCCGGGCAAGCACTAGTCCCCATCCTCCCCCCGCATCGACGGCGGCTGGCCGGGTTCGACTGAATCCCGCCAGCCGCCGTCGTACTTTAACTGCCGGTCCCCCGCCCGTGAGCTTCCGCGGGCGGGACGCCGGACCCGAAATCCGTGAAATCGTTGGCTTATGAAGGCAGCCTCAGCCGGGCCGTGCCGGCGGCGGCCCCCCGCCGCCCAGCCCGCACGTGCGCCCCGCGGCATGCCCCGGCCGGAGGCAAGGCGTACAGCCACGCGCTCGCGGGCGGGCACCGGGACAGATCGACGGGGCGGCCCCCACCG
>JAODMV010000049.1 GCA_025464875.1 Arthrobacter sp.
TCCTCGCGGCTGATGCCGACGTGACCGGTGATGAGGGGCATCTTGGTCATGACGTCGCTGACCAGCCGGAGGGGGAAGTCTGCTTCGGGCACGAAGCGGGTGTCGCGGTTGGTGACGATGCCGAGCAGCCGGTTGCCTTCGTCCACGACGGGAAGCCCCGAGACCCGGTAGCGCGCGCAGATCTCGTCCAGCTCCGCCAGGGTTGCTTCCGGGCTGATGGTCAGCGGGTTGGTGATCATGCCCGATTCGCTGCGCTTCACCCGGTCGACCTGGTCGGCCTGGTCCTCGATGGAGAGGTTGCGGTGCACGACGCCCAGACCGCCCTGGCGGGCCATGGCCACGGCCATCCGGGACTCCGTGACGGTGTCCATCGCTGCGGACAGCAGCGGCGTCTGGACCGTGATGCGCTTCGAGACGCGCGAGGAGGTATCTGCTTCGGAGGGGATCACGTCCGTGTGCCCGGGCAGCAGCAGCACATCGTCGTAGGTCAGTCCAATGAAGCCGAAGGGGTTGTGCTCGGGCTGGGTCATGAGTGCGCCTCTTACCTTGGGTTACGGGGATTCACGGGTAGGGGTTGCAACAGATGACCAGCCCGTCATTACGGGCATGGTCTGTGCAGGAGGGTCGGGCAGAAGCCTTGAGTAAATTCTAGAACCTCGACGGCGATCGCCATATTCCGCGGCACAAATGTGAGCTATCACATGCGATTATTCCAGCCCGTGGCCGCGAGCAAGCGCTGTTCGAACATGGGGATCATGGTCTGGACATAGGTCTTGGTCAGGTGGTTGTCGTCCTTGTAGACGTACACATTGCCGACCACGGCGGGGCAGCTTCCCCCGGCGCAGATGAAATCGCTCATATCCATCAGGTGCAGCCCGGGCACCTGGCCCCTGTACGCGTCCAGCGGCGAGGAAGCGGCCAGGGATTCCTGCAGCGGCGCGTTGCACTGCGGATCATCCGGGCCGTTCTTCTGGACGCATTCGGGCATGTTGACGTTGAAGCGCGGGTTGTCGCGGATGCCGACCACTTCGATGCCCGCGTCGGTGAAGGGTTTGATGCCCTCAAGGTAACCGGGTACCTCCGTTTCGAACGGCGCGTCCTTGTGCGTCAGCGAGGCGACGGTGAAGACGGCGTCGGGGCGGTGATCCAGGACGTACTGGGCGCTGGCCTTGTTGAAGGCGTTGCACGCATCGTCCCGGGCCGGGGATTCCCCGCCGAAACGGCAACTGCCCTTCAGGAGCGTGACAACTTCCCAGCCGTGGCTCCTGGCGATAGGGCCCAGGGCGGCCATGTACTGCTGGGCGTGCGAGTCGCCGAGCACCACGATCCGCTTGGTGACGGCGTCCGGGCGGCTGTTCTGCAGGCAGCCCTGCAGCAGCGGGTCGTTCGGTACGTTGGCGCCCGTGCACAGCCCGTCGATATCCGCCCACTCGTTCTTCATGGCGGCAGGAGCGGGAATGATTTTCGCGTCCGGCGTGGGCTTGCCGGCATTCTCGGGCGCCAGGGCGGCCGCGCCGGGGGTCAGTTCCTTCGGCTGGGCCGCCGCTGCTGCCTCCTCGGCCATCAGCTTGCTCTGCCATACGGACACGGGACCGGCGAGGAGGGCGCCGCAGGCGACGATCACGACCGCGGTGCGCCAGGCGCGGCGTTCCGGCCAGTGCCAATCGCGCAGCGGCTTCTCCACGAAGCGCGTGGTGAGCACGGCCAGCCCGATGGATGCGGCGACGATGCCCAGGCCCTGAACGAGGTTCGGCGAGGCGGTGCCCGTCCCGGCGAGGGCCAGGACCAGCAGCGGCCAGTGCCAGAGATAGAGGGCATATGAGTTGTCGCCCAGGGAGACGAGGGGCTTCCACGTGAGGAAGCGGTCGACGCCGAACCGGCTGCCGCTCTGCCCTGCGGCGATGATCGCGGCCGCGGCCAGCGTGGGCCAGAGCGCAATGAAACCGGGGAAGGAACGGTCCACCGTGAGCAGCAGCCCACAGGAGAGCATGGCTGCCAGACCGGCCCAGCCCAGCGCCAATCGCAGCATCTTGCCGGGCTTCAGGTAGGGCAGCGCCAACGCCAGCAGGGAGCCGAGGGCGAATTCCCAGAGCCGGGTGCGGGTGTCGAAGTAGGCGTACGCCTGGTTGCTGCCGGTCTGCTCGATGGAGTACGCCAGTGATGCGAGGAAGATGGCCCCGAAAGCGACGGCCACGATCGCCCGGTAGCCCAGGAGCCCGTGGTTCACGGCCCGACCGATCCGGCCATTCACCGTGCCCCAGCGGCGCAGGAGCTTGCAAAGCACCGCCGCGCCGGCAAATACGAGCGGCCACAGCACGAAGACCTGTCCCTGGATGGAGAGCGACCAGAAGTGCTGCAGCGGGCTGGCTCCGGCGTGGTCCTGCGCGTAGTAGTCGACGGCGCTGTCCGCCAGTAGCCAGTTCTGCCGGTACAGCAGGGCGGCCCAGGCCTGGTCCAGGACATCGGGCCAGCGGCTTTGCGGAAGGACCGCCCAGACTCCGACGAGGACGCCAAGGACGACCACCACGACGGCGGGCAGCAGGCGCTTGAGCAGGTGCAGCCAGTGGCGCAGCAGCCGCAGCGGTTTGCCGCTTTCCACCTTCCGGGTGAAGCTGAGCGTCATCAGGAACGCTGAGATGAGCAAAAAGATGTCCACGCCGCCGGAGACCCGGCCCAGCCACACGTGGTAGGTGACCACCATGAGAACTGCGAGGGCGCGCAGGCCCTGCACCTCGGGACGGTAGCCTGCCTTCGCCCTGATGCTGGCGTTCTCCGTGACGGGCGGGGCCGTCCGGGCCGGTGTTTTGTCCGTAGCTTTCTGCGTCATGCCAATGGGCGTGTCCGTGCCGGTGTCAGTCATCCTGCATCCCACCCTGCGGCCTTCAGAAAGTCCTGCTCAATGTACGGGGTGATGCTGTCCATGTAAGTTCTGGTCACATGGTTGTTGTCCTTGTAGACCATCACGTTGCCGATCACCGCCGGGCAGGTTCCGCCCTGGCAGAAGTACCGGCTGAAGTCGAGGAACGTGGTCTTTGGTACTTCGGAGGCCACTTCTGCATCGGGTGAACTGGCCTGGTAGCTGTCGGCCGTCCTGCCGTCGCAGGCGGCGTAGTTGTCCGGATTTTTCTCGAGACAGTCCGGAACGGACCCGGGCATGCGGGGCGTGTCCCGGAGTGCGACGACAGGGATGCCGGCCTCGTTAAGTGCCTTGATATGCGGGACCCAGCTGTGGTCCATGAACTCCGCGGCACCAGGGTTTGGGTCCGTCCGGGTGCTCGTCGTGACGACCAGGTCCGGCTTCAGCTCCAGTACCTTCTGGATGGTCTCCCGGTTGTAGTCCAGGCAGCCCTCGGAAATGTTGGTCGCATCGGACACGGTCACGGGGCAGAAACCCTTGGTGAAGGACCGCACCTTCCAGTCGTACTTGTTCGCCAGTGTCAGGATGGGCGTCGCCCAAACATGTGCGTGGGAATTGCCGATGATTACCACCGTCTTGCCGGCGTCGTCGCTGCCGTTGGTGCAGTCGTGGGTCAGTTCCTTTTCGTTGGCGGTGCATCCGCCGCCGAACTGGGGCCAGTCGTTGCCCACCGTCGCGAGGGTGGGCAGCAGCGGGCCGGACTTGTCGGCCGCGTCGACGTAACCACGCTCCAGAACGCGGGCGCCGGGGTTGTTCGCCCACGATTGGCTGGCAGCTGCGTCGGTCGCGACGTTGATCTGGTGTTGCCAGCCTACGAGCGGAAGAGCGGCCGTGGCCAAGGCCGCAAGGACGGCGAGTGCCGCCCGCCGCCGCCTGACTTCCGGCCACCGCCACTCCCGCCACGGCTTCTCGATGAACCGTGTGGTCAGGTAGGCCAGCACCAGCGACACGGCGATGATGAGGGTTCCGGCAACGGGGCCGGCGTGGTCCTTGCCGGTCCAAGCCAGGGCGATGACCAATACGGGCCAGTGCCAGAGGTAGAGCGCATAGGAGTTGCCGCCGAGGAGCACCAAGGGGCGGGAGCTGAGGATTCGGTCGACGCCGACGCGGCTCTGCGTCTGTCCGGCGGCGATGACGCAGGCAGCCGCGAGGGTGGGCCACAGAGCGGCTATCCCGGGAAACGCGGCCTGGACATTGAGCAGGATGCCGCAGCTGAGCATGGCCAGCACCCCGACCCAGCCCAGGACCACCCGAACACCCCGCGGAATCAGCAGTCCGGGCACGATAAGTGCCACGAGGGTGCCCAGCGCGAACTCCCACAGGCGGGCTCCGGTGTCGAAGTAGGCCTGTGCCTGCTCGGTAGCGGTGAACACTATCGAGTACACCAGTGACACGAGGAAAATCAGCGCGAAGATGTAGCACAGCAGCACGCGGTAGCGCAGCCCGTACCGTTTGGCCAGGAAGGCGGCCCCGGCGAAGATTATCGGCCAGAGGATGAAGACCTGGCCCTGGATGGACAGCGACCAGAAGTGCTGGAACGGGCTCGCGTAGCTGTGGTTCGTGGCGTAGTAGTCAGTGGCCTGCGATTGCAGGAGACGGTTCTCCACGTAAAACAGCGACGCCCAGCCCTGTTCTATGACGTCCAACCAGCGGGTGCTCGGGAGGAAGATAAAGCTGGCCGCCAGGACGGCGACGATAACAGTGACCGCAGCGGGAAGGAGCCGGCGGAAGAGGTTGAGCCAGTGCCGCAACAGCGCCATGGGGCGGTTTTGCTCATAGCGGCCCACGAATTGGAGGGTCACAAGGAACGCGGAAATCAGCAGGAAAACATCCACGCCACCCGATACTCGTCCGAACCAAATGTGGTACGACACGACCATCAACACTGCCAGTGAGCGCAGGCCTTGAATCTCTGGCCTGAACTTGGACTGCCGGCTCGCCCGAACCGGAGCGCACCGATGTCGAGGTGAGGAAACCGTTCTCGGAATAGTCACAAAAAATCCTCATAGCCGTACCCAAAGTGTCAATGTTACCGATTCGTGACTTTGGATGCCAATCGATGAGGCAAGCCGGTCGCAGCTACCGCTCATGCCGCCGCCTCTGAAGGTTGCCGGAGCGCGAAAAAACCCGGCCCAGCTGACGCTGGACCGGGCTAGTTCGCCAACGCTGCCTGCAGCTTAGTGCTGGTGGCCCGCGTGCTGGTCTTCATCGGCGGGCTTCTCCACCACGAGGGTTTCGGTGGTGAGAACCAGTGCCGCGATGGAGGAGGCGTTGCGGAGGGCCGCACGTGTCACCTTGACGGGGTCGATGACGCCGGCAGCGATCAGGTCTTCGTACTCGCCGGTCTTGGCGTTGAAGCCCTGGTTGTCGGCGGATTCGGAGACCTTGGCAACGACGACGTAGCCGTCGAAGCCGGCGTTCTGGGCGATCCAGCGCAGCGGCTGGGTCAGTGCGCGGCGAACGATGCCGACGGCGGCAGCCGCGTCACCTTCAAGGGCCTGGACGGCAGCATCCTCGTCGAGCGCCTTCAGGGCGTGGATGAGGGCGGAGCCGCCGCCGGCCACGATGCCTTCTTCGAGGGCAGCGCGGGTGGAGGACACAGCGTCCTCGATGCGGTGCTTCTTTTCCTTCAGCTCAACCTCGGTAGCAGCACCGACCTTGATGACGCCGATGCCGCCGGCCAGCTTGGCCAGGCGTTCCTGGAGCTTTTCCTTGTCCCAGTCGGAGTCCGTGCGGGTCAGCTCGGCGCGCAGCTGGGCAACCCGGGCTGCCACATCCTCGGCCGAACCGGCGCCGTCGACGATGGTCGTGTTGTCCTTCGTGACGGTGATGCGCCGGGCGCTGCCGAGCACCTCGAGGCCGACCGAGTCCAGGCTGAGGCCCAGTTCCGGGGAGACAACCTGCGCACCGGTGAGGGTCGCGATGTCCTGCAGCATGGCCTTGCGGCGGTCACCGAAGCCGGGCGCCTTGACGGCAACGACGTTCAGGGTGCCGCGGATGCGGTTGACGATCAGCGTGGACAGGGCCTCGCCGTCGACGTCCTCGGCAATGATGAACAGCGGCTTGGAGCTCTGCAGCGCCTTTTCCAGCAGCGGCAGGAATTCCTGCACCGAGGAGATCTTGCCCTGGTTGATCAGGATCAGGGCATCTTCGAGCACTGCTTCCTGGCGTTCCGCGTCGGTGACGAAGTACGGGGACAGGTAGCCCTTGTCGAACTGCATGCCTTCGGTGAGGACCAGTTCGGTCTGCGTGGTGGAGGATTCCTCGATGGTGATCACACCATCCTTGCCGACCTTCCCGAACGCCTCGGCCAGGAGCTCGCCTACCTCGTCGCTCTGGGCGGAGATGGCGGCCACGTTGGCGACCTGGGAGCCTTCGACCGGACGGGCGTTTTCGAGCAGGCGGGCAGCGACGGCCTCGACCGAGACCTCGATGCCGCGCTTGATCTCGCCGGGGGCGGCGCCTGCCGCGACGTTGCGCAGGCCCTCCTTGACCAGGGCCTGTGCCAGCACGGTGGCGGTGGTGGTGCCGTCGCCGGCAACATCGTTGGTCTTGGTGGCGACCTCTTTGGCAAGCTGCGCGCCGAGGTTCTCGTACGGGTCGTCCAGCTCGACTTCGCGGGCGATGGTGACACCATCGTTGGTGATCGTGGGGGCGCCCCACTTCTTGTCCAGCACGACGTTGCGGCCGCGCGGGCCGAGCGTCACCTTGACCGTGTTGGCGAGCTTGTCGATGCCGGCTTC
>JAODMV010000075.1 GCA_025464875.1 Arthrobacter sp.
GCAGGGCCAGCAGTTCGTAGCGGGCAAACGTCAGCCCGAAGGGCTTGAGCGCGCCCTCGATCCGGGCCAGCAGGATCTGCTGGGTCCGCATGATCGCGGTGATGGCAGCCATCGGCCCGGCGACGTCGGCCCAGCCGTGCCGTTCCCAGTTCAGCCGGGCGTCGCCAATCGGATCACGCGGCAGCGGAGTTCCCATCACACCCCCCGCGGCTCGTCGCTGGCTTCATACCCCTCAGCCTAGCTTTTCAGGCTGGCTTGTCAGCCCGGGGAAGTCGGTCTCGGAGTACTCCGTGCCCAGGCCCTCCGGAGCGGCCCCGTCGCCGTGGCGCAGCGCCTCGCTGTGCCGCAGCTCCACCCGCCGGATCTTGCCGGAGATCGTCTTGGGCAGCTCGGCGAATTCCAGCCGGCGGATCCGCTTGAAGGGGGCCAGATGCTCACGGCAGTACCGCAGGATCTCCTCGGCCAGTTCCGGGCCCGGCTGGTGTCCGGCCGCCAGGACGACGAACGCCTTGGGCACCGACAGCTTGAGCGCGTCGGGGGAGGGCACGACGGCGGCCTCCGCCACCGCTGGGTGCTCGATCAGCACGCTCTCCAGCTCGAACGGGGACAGCCGGTAGTCGGAGGATTTGAAGACGTCGTCGCCGCGGCCCACATAGGTGATGATGCCGCGCTCGTCCCGGCTCGCCATGTCCCCGGTGTGGTAGTAACCGCCGCGGAAGGCGTCCGCCGTCTTTTCCGGGTCCCCGTAGTACGCCTTCATCAGCCCGGCGGGGCGGGGATCCAGCCGCAGGCAGAGCTCGCCGTCGTCGCCCTCTTCCCCGGTGGCGGGGTCAACCAGCACCACGTCGTAGCCCGGCAGGGGCTTGCCCATGGCGCCGATCTTGATCGGCTGGCCGGGGGTGTTGGCGATCTGCACGGTGGATTCGGTCTGGCCGAAGCCGTCACGGATTCGCTGGCCCCAGGCGCGGTAAACCTGGTCGATCACCTCGGCGTTGAGCGGTTCGCCGGCGGAGACCACCTTCCGCGGCGGGTTTTTCAGCAGGGTCAGGTCCGCCTGGATGAGCATGCGCCAGACTGTGGGCGGGGCGCAGAAACTCGTCACCGACTCGCGGTCCATCTGCTCCATCAGCGCCTTGGCGTCGAAGCGCTCGTAGTTGTAGATGAACACGCAGGCCTCGGCGATCCACGGGGCGAAGACATTGGACCAGGCATGCTTCGCCCAGCCCGGCGAGGCCACGTTGAGGTGCACGTCGCCGGGCTCCATCCCGATCCAGTACATCGTGGACAGGTGCCCCACCGGGTAGGAGGTGTGCGTGTGTTCCACCAGTTTGGCCCTGGAGGTGGTGCCGGAGGTGAAGTAGAGCAGCAGGGTGTCGTCGGCCAGGGTCGGGGCGTCCGGGGTGAAGTCCGTCGGCGCGGCGGAGGACTCGGTGTACCGGGCGGCGCCCGCCGTCGGCTCGTCCCGCGCATCCGCGGCGACTTCGATCAGGGTGTAATCGCCGGGAACGGCGGAGAACTTGGCGATGTGGGCACTTCCGACGGCGGCCCAGGCGGCACCTCCACGCTCCACCCGGTCCTTGAGGTCAGCCGGCCCCATCAGGGTGGTGGTGGGAATCATCACGATGCCCAGCTTGATGCCGGCCAGCATCAGTTCCCACAGCTCCACTTGGTTGCCGAGCATGATGATCATGCGGTCCCCGCGCCGGACGCCCTGGCTCCGCAGCCAGTTGGCCACCTGGGACGAGCGCTCCGACAGCTCGGCGAAACTGCGCCGTGTCGCGGAGCCGTCCTGCTCAACGATCACGAGCGCCGGATTGGCGGCCGTGGCCGGATCCGCCGCGATCTGGTCGAACCAGTCGAGGGCGAAATTGAATTGCACAAACCGCGGCCACTGGAATTCGCTGCGCGCCCCGCTGTAGTCCTCGCGCAGGGCCAGCAATCTGTCCCGCGCGGCACGGAATTCCTCGGTGACTGTCATGGTGGACCTTTCGAAGTCTGCCGGCGTAGCCGTGCGCGGCCCGGCGCCGTTGCCTGTTGATCCCTTGGCCAGCGCGAATGCTTGCCTAGTGATCTCCGTCACTGTGCAATATACTAGGACATCCAAGGGTTTGGAAGAGCCGACGCAGCTCGACGAGCGGCCACGACGAAGGGACATGCCCCGTGCAGCCACAAGGACGTGACAGCGGACAGGTAGCCGCGCCAGCGGTAAATGCGGCGGTCGTTGAAGCGCGGATCCCGGCGGCTCCGCCCTTCCCAGACGCCGATCTGATGTACATCGTCGATCTGCTGCCCCCGGACGAACAGGCCCGCTACCAGGAGATCCGGGACTTCCTGCAGTCCCGCATCCGGGCAGCTTCGATCGACTACTGGAACCGCGAGGAGTTCCCCTTCGGACTGCTGGCCGAACTGGGAAAGCACGGACTGGGCGGCCTGCAGACGGACGGCACCTCCCGACTCTTCAAGGGCCTGATGTACGTCGAGGTGGCCCGTGCCGACGTGTCGCTCTCGGCACTCGTGGGCATCCACAACGAACTCATCGTGGGCATGATCGACCAGCTCGGCTCGGAAGAGCAGAAGTCGCGGTGGCTGCCGGGACTCACCGCTTTCACCGAGCTGGGGGCCTTCGCGCTGACGGAACCGGAGCACGGCTCGGACATCGCCGGCGGCCTGGCCACTACCGCGCGGCTGGAGAACGGCGAGTGGGTGCTTAACGGCACCAAGCGCTGGATCGGCGCCGGCACCATCGCGGACTTCGCCTTGGTCTGGGCGCGGGACGTCGCCGACCAGCAGGTCAAGGGCTTCATCGTGGAGACGGACCGCCCCGGCTACACCGCCACGAAGATCGCGAACAAGATCGGGCTGCGGATTATGCAGAACGCCGACATCGCACTTGAGGACGTCCGGATCCCGGAGTCCAACCTGCTGCCCGGCGCTACCGACTTCTCCAAGGCCAACGAGCTGCTCCGGGATTCGCGGGCCTGGGTGGGCTGGCAGGCTGCCGGCATCCAGCTGGCCGCGTTCGACGTCGCGCGGTCCTATTCGCTGGAACGGAAGCAGTTCGGCAAGGAGTTGGCCCGTTTCCAGCTGATCCAGCAGCAGCTGGCTGAGATCCTCGGCAACGCCACCGCCTCGCTCGCGCTGATGACGCAGCTGGCCACGGTGCAGGCGGACGGCAAGCTGGAAATGGTGCAGGCCGCGCTGGCCAAGTCCACCACGACCCGGCTGGCCCGGGCCTCCGTGGCGATGGGCCGCTCGCTCCTGGGCGGCAATGGGATCAGCACCGACTACGAGATGGGTAAGCTCTTCGGCGACGCGGAGATCCTGTACACCTACGAGGGCAGCTACGAGATCAATTCCCTGATCGTGGCGCGGGCCGTCACCGGCAAGTCCGCTTTCGTCTAGGGGGCTTGCAGGCGCAGCCCTGCCGCCCCAGGCAGACAAATGCCCGTCCGGAGGAATCCTCCGGACGGGCATTTGTCGTCTTCGGGGACAGCGGCCCGCCCGACTGGCCGGGCCTGCTCTCCGGTGTACTTAGAGCGGGCGGATGTTCTCAGCCTGCGGGCCCTTCGGGCCCTGGGTGACGTCGAACTCGACCTTCTGGTTCTCGTCCAGGGAGCGGTAGCCGCTGCTGGTGATTGCCGAGTAGTGGGCGAAGACGTCAGCCGACCCGTCATCCGGGGCGATGAAGCCAAAACCCTTTTCGGCGTTGAACCATTTAACTGTGCCTGTAGCCATGCCAATATCCTTCTGAAACGCTGCTGATCTCCGGCGGCCATGAGGCCAACGGCTGCGGAGACATTCGTCCGCTGTCCCCAACGTACGGGTCGACGGGCCGCGGTGCAAGAGGCTAAGGCGGGGGAGATCGTATCGGCCGGACGCCGTCCTCGGGGCACCGGGTCTGCATTGTCACGGCTTGAAGCGCTGGCCGCACCCGGTCCGCTGGCGCGGTGGAACGATCACGGAGCACCGCACTGGACGGTTCCGGACGCCCCATCCACGGTGACGGTCTGGCCGGTATGTAGCCGGGTGGTGGCGTCCGGCACGCCAACCACCGCCGGGATGCCGTACTCGCGGGCCACGACGGCTCCATGCG
>JAODMV010000086.1 GCA_025464875.1 Arthrobacter sp.
CCGTCCGCGGCACAGGTCTGCACGCCGTCGTAGTCGTAGTCCGTGCGCAACTGGTCCGCCAGCGCCTGGTCCCCGCGCTGTTCAGCGGCCGCCATTTCGCGTCTGAGCACGATGCGCTGGCGCGGAGTGAGCGTGATGTCCTTGCTGGGGCATACCGGCTCGCAGTACCCGCACTCGACGCAGCGGTCCACTTCCTCCTCCACTGTGGGCGCCACCTTGAGGTTTTCCACGTAGGAAAGCGGCTCCTCGGCGAGCAGCACCCCCGGGTTAAGCAGATTGGCCGGGTCGATCAGTCGCTTGATCTCGCGCATCACGTCGTAAAGCTCGTCCCCGTACTGGCGGCGCACGAACGGCGCCATGATGCGTCCGGTGCCGTGCTCGGCCTTGAGGGAACCTCCTGCGCCGAGAACCAGGTCCACCATGTCGTCGGTAAACGCCTGGTAGCGGAGCAACTGGGCGGGGGCATCGAAACGCTCGTTGAGCATGAAGTGGACGTTGCCATCCTTCGCATGGCCGAAGATGACTGATTCCTCGTACCGGTGCTCCCCGAAGAGCCTGGTAAGTTCGCCGCAGGTATCCGCCAGGGCGGGCACCGGAACCACGATGTCCTCCAGCAGCGCGTTCGTGCCGGAGGGGCGCGCCCCGGCGACGGTGGTGTAGAGGCCCTTTCGCGTGTGCCACAGCGCGGCGCGGTTCTTGGGGTCGGTCGTCATCGCGAACGGCGCGGCCAGGTCCAGCGAGTCGAAGAGCTGCTGCGAGTTCTCACGCCTGAACGAAAGCTCGGCGGCGCCGCCGGCTTGGTGTTCCACCAGCAGGGCGGCGTGCCCGGCGACCGGCAGGGAGCGGATGGCCGACGGCGCGTCGGCCGCCAGCTGGGCGACCCGCAGCGACGCGGCGTCCATCAGCTCGATGGTCGCCAGGCCCGAGGCCACAAGGTCGGGGAGGGCCGCTGTCGCCGACACCAGCGTGTTGAAGACCAGCAGGCCGGTGGCGACGGCGGACTTGACCTCAACGGTGCGGAAGGTCGCCTCGGCCACGAAGCCGAGCGTGCCCTCGCTGCCGATCATCAGGTGCATCAGGATGTCGACGGCGCGCTCGTAATCCAGGAACGAGTTCACTCCGTAGCCCATGGTGTTCTTCATCGAGAACAAGGAAGTGATGAGGCGCACCGATTCCGCGTTGCCCATCACCCGGCGGCGCAGCCGCAGCAGGCCCTCGTGGAGCTCCGGTTCGCGCAGCCGGAGCTGTCCGTCCGCGCCGGGTCCTGCCGTGTCGATGACAGTCCCCGAGGGCAGCACCAGGATCATCGATTCGAGCGTGCGGTAGGTGTTGAACTCGGTGCCGCAGGCCATCCCGGAGGAGTTGTTCGCAATGACCCCGCCGACGGTACAGGCGATCTCGCTCGCCGGGTCCGGGCCGAGCTTGCGGCCGAAGGCGGCCAGCCGGGCGTTGACGCTGCGGATGGTGGCGCCGGGCTGGACACGGACGCGGGCTCCGCCGTCGAGTACTTCGATGCCGCGGAAGTGCTGGCGGGTGTTGATGAGGAGGCTGTCGCTGAGCGCCTGGCCGGAGAGGCTGGTGCCGCCGGAACGGAAAGTTACGGGGATGTTCAGCTCGCGGCTGCGCCGCAGCAGCGCCCCGACGCCGTCGGTGTTGCGCGGAGTGGCGACGCCCTGGGGGATCAGGAGGTAGTGGGAGGCATCGTGCGCCATGGCCCGGCGGTCCAGGTCCCGGGTGCTGACCGTGTCCAGGCCCAGTTGGTCGAACAGCGATGCTTCGGTGGCGGTGACTGTCATGCGTGCTCCAAGGGTTTATGTCAGGGGTGCGGGCTGCGCGGCCGAGGCTTCGTGCGTCCGCCGGTAGAACCATTCGATGTGCTCGCGCAGGAGACGGGCGGCAAGCTCGCCGTCGTGCGTCTGGACGGCGTCGAAGATGCCGTGGTGCTGCTTCCGCAGCACGGACAGCACATCGGGCCACGTGTCCAGCGCGTCGACGGCGTCCTTGACGTAGCCGACGATGGACCCGCTCAGGGATTCCATCATGGTGGCGATGACCGCGTTCCCAGCGAGTGAACTGAGCGCCACGTGGAACAGGGCATCCAGCTCGTGGAAGGTCTCGCGGTCCAGCTCCGGGTCATCCATGGCGTGCAGCAGCCGGGCAGCCTGCTCCAGCTCCTCCGCCGCGTCGGTGCGCGCCGCTCCCGTCTGGGCCGCCCAGGTCTCGAGCAGGATGCGGGTCTGGACGATGTCCGCGACAGGCAGCCGGCTGCTAGCGACATGCAGGCGCAACGCGGACGACAGGCCCGCGGAGGGGTCGGAAATGACAATGGCGCCCGACGTCGGCCCGGACCCGACAGAACTGCGCACGACGCCCATGGCGCTAAGGATGAGGATGGCCTCGCGCACCGAGGCCCGCGAAATTCCGTAGTTTTCCGCCAGTGTCCGCTCGCCCGGAAGGCGGTCCCCGAGCTTGATCTTGCCCGAGCGCAGGTCCGCCTCGATGTCCTGCAGCAGGGCGTCATAACTACGGCGGCGGCCCGCTCCTGGTTCATCGCTTGCCACGGGTGTTTCCTTCCGGAGGGGTAGAGGACGTGCGGGCCGGGGGATCCGGCCCGCACGCGTCATTGCGGGAGCTGCAGGCTATGGCAGCATCCAGCTCAGGACGGGGGTGGATTGCAGGAAGGTCAGGGTGCACAGCACCAGCAGCAGAGCCACGCTCCATCCGACCACCTTACGCAGGATCACCGATTCCTGGCCGTCAAGGTTGACGGCGGACGCCGCGATGGCGAGGTTCTGCGGGCTGATCAGCTTGCCCACGACGCCTCCTGAGGTGTTCGCGGCCACCAGCAGGTTCGGGTCAATGCCGGCCTCCAGCCCGGCGGTCTGCTGCAGCTTGCCGAAAAGTGCGTTAGCCGAGGTGTCCGAGCCGGTGACAGCCGTGCCGAGCCAGCCGAGCACGGGGGAGAGGAACGCGAAGAAGGTGCCGGTGCCGGCAAGCCAGGTGCCGATGGATACCGTCTGCCCGGAATGGTTCATCACGTACGCCAGGGCCAGCACGGTCACGATGGTCAGCCCGGCCCAGCGCATCTTGACGATGGTCCGCCAGATTTCCAGCACGGCGT
>JAODMV010000128.1 GCA_025464875.1 Arthrobacter sp.
CCGGCCGTATGCGGCAAATCGGTGGATCCTTCGCCCGCGACGACGGCCTTCGGTTCCGATGGTGCCGCACAGAGGGGGCCCGCCCGGGGACGTCGTACGCCCTACGCCGGTGCCGGTGCCGGTGCCGGTGCCGGTGCCTAGTTGAACGCCAGCTCCACCACGCCCTTGGTCATCGTGGACACCGCCCCCGTGTAGGCAATGACGACGACAATCCTGCGGATGACCCCGGGCCGCACCCGTCCTGACAGGAGGTCACCGGCGGCGATGCCGAGCACCATGGCCACCAGAATGCCCAGCCATTGCCAGCCCTCCAGGGCCGGCAGGTGTCCGCCGGAAAAAAGGTACTTGCTGAGCAGCGAGGACAGCCCCGTGGTGACGAAGTAGGGCTGCAGGGTGGCGCCGAAGCTTTTCTGATCCCAGCGGGTGGCGATGGCATACGCAGTGATCGCCGGCCCGCCGACGCCGGCCGCCGCGTTCATGAGTCCGCTGGAAAATCCAAGTGTCACGACGGGAATCGGGCCGGTGGCGCGCCAGGAGCTGCGGGTCAGCCGCTGCGAGGCCAGCAGGGCGATGATGAGCAGCACCCCAATGCAGATTTCCAGCGGAGCCTCCGGGACGTGGCTGGCCAGCCAGGCGCCGGGGACCACCCCGGCCAGGGCAGCCAGGGCCAGTCCGGCGTAGCGCCGCCAGTCCACATGCCGCCAGACCCGGGACAGGATCAGCAGCGAGGACGCCGCACCGCAGAGGTTGACGATCATCACCCCGTCGAAGGGGCCCAGCAGAACCACCAGGACCGGGGAGACGAGCAAACCGAAGCCGAGCCCGGCAAGCCGCTGAGCCAATGCCCCGGCCACTACGGCGATGAGGACCAGAGCAAACATGCTTCGATCCTAGTGGCGCGGCCGGCGCCGCCGGTTCACGCAGCCGGCGCCGGCGCGGATTGACGCGGTGAAGGGCAGGCGTAACGTGGACAGCGTGGAATGGGCCGCCTGGTTCGACGCGCCGGAGTACGAATTCGCCCGGCAGGTACTCCAGCGCGGCATCGCCTTGCTCTACCTCGTGGCCTTCCTCTCCTCACACAACCAGTTTCCGGCGCTCCTCGGCGAGCGCGGCCTGCTGCCGGTTCCGGAATATGTGGCAGCCTTCAGCCGCTTGCGCAGACCCACCCTGTTTCGCTGGCGCTACTCGGACCGGCTGCTCCGGGGCGTCTGCTGGCTCGGAATGGCCATGGCCGCCACGCTCGTCCTTGGTTTGCCCCAGCTGGGCCCGCCGTGGGTTCCGATGCTCGCTTTCCTGGCCCTGTGGCTGCTGTACATGTCGATCGTCAACGTGGGGCAGACGTTCTATGGCTTCGGCTGGGAGATGCTGTTGCTCGAGGCGGGGTTCATCGTGGCTTTCCTTGGTTCCAACCAGACGCCCCCGCCCAGGACCGTCCTTCTTCTGCTGGTCTGGCTGCTGTTCCGCCTCGAGTTCGGCGCCGGCCTGATCAAGATCCGGGGCGGGCGCGAGTGGCGGGATCTCACGGCGCTGTACTATCACCACGAGACGCAGCCGATGCCCGGCCCGCTGAGCCGGCAGGCACATCTGTTGCCCAAGCCGGTGCACCGGATGGAGGTCGTTGGGAACCATTTCGCCCAGCTGGTGGTGCCGTTCTTTCTCTTCGCCCCGCAGCCTGTGGCCAGCATCGCGGCGGGTATCGTCATCTTCACCCAGCTCTGGCTGGTGGCGACCGGGAATTTTGCCTGGCTCAATTGGGCGACGATCCTGCTCGCCTTCGCCGCGGTCAGCGACCCTGTGGCGCATGCGGTGGTCCCGGCCATCCCGCTCGACTGGCACGCCGCGGGGGCGGGCGCCGGCGCCAGCCGGAGTCCTGCCTGGTGGCTGGCGATCGTCCTGGCGGTTACCCTGCTCCTGCTGGTTCTCAGCTACCGGCCGATCCGGAACCTGCTCTCCCGCCGGCAGCTGATGAACGCCAGTTTCAATCGCTGGCAGCTGGGCAACACCTATGGCGCGTTCGGCACCGTCACGAAGAGGCGGATCGAGATTGTGGTGGAAGGTACCCTCGACGCCGATCCGGGTGACGACGCCGACTGGCGGGAGTACGAATTCAAGGGAAAGCCCGGCAACGTCCGCCGCATCCCGCGCCAATGGGCGCCGTATCACCTTCGGCTCGACTGGCTGATGTGGTTCCTTCCCTTGCGCACCGTGCACGAGGAGTGGTTCTACGCCTTCCTGGCCAAGCTGCTGATGGCTGATCGGCCCATGCTGCGCCTGCTGCGCCACGACCCGTTCGTCGGCGAACGGCCGCGCTGGGTGCGGGCCCGCAGCTACCTGTACCGCTTCTCCAGCCGGGTGGAGTTCCGGGAGACCGGCGGCCAGCGGTGGATCCGGACACCGATCTCTGAAGACATTCCGCCGTTGTCCTTGCCGTCCGGGAGCAGAACCGTCGAACCCGGCTAGGCAGCCCGGCGCACCGTCTGACGCAGATGGCCGGAATGGGTTTCCATTCCGGCCATCTGCGTCAGATCGGGCCGC